>JAAFHM010000295.1 GCA_013298375.1 Ignavibacteria bacterium
TCATCGGTCAAGCCGTACGCCTGGGCGGCATTTTGTGCTTTGGTTGCCATAGTCTTTGATGCTTGAGTGGTAAAAAATGGAATTTGTCTGCTATTTTCCATTTACACAAAACAATTTACACACTCTACAAGAGTCTATTCTCTCGCTGTGAGCGGTAGTACACTCTTTGCCGGAACAGATGGCGGCGGAGTATTCAAAGCAAACATCGGCGGCACGACATCATCCTCAGCCCACATCTCAGCGCCACAGGCTTCCTCCGTCAAAATTTCCTTCGCCCCTCACCCCATCCTCAACAACACACGCCTAACACTAGACATACCAAAAACAAGCACGGTAGAATTCCGTATTTTCGATGCGTTTGGTCGTTTGGTACAGCATTGGGCGCTTGGTGAGCTTCCTTCCGGCACACACGAGATACCTCAAGACCTCCACACCCTGCCCAGTGGTACATACAGCCTCGTTGTGCAGGCTGGGAGTGAGCGGGCGCACAAACTCTTGCAGATATTGCGATAGTGGGGCGTAAAATGCAAGAATGCGCGTAATTGCTTGGTATCGGGGAATATTCTGCTCTTTTTTTTGGTAATCTGCCAAAAAAAGGTGAAATTTGATGTTGGAACATTTAATGGTGCAACGTTTAATTTATCCCCTTCACCATGCCAAGCATTGAACAAGAAATTATGCAGAGCAAATTTCGGAATGAGAAGCACAGAGCGATTATCAATCTCGTCTATACGGGAAATTGGCTCACAGCGCAACATTCCAAATTTCTCAAAACATTTGATATAAGTGAGCAGCAATTTAATATTCTGCGCATTTTGCGTGGACAACGCCCCAAATCGGCATCTATCACTCTTATACGCGAGAGGATGCTTGATAAAATGAGCGATGTGTCGCGTTTGGTGGAGCGAATGCGCAAACTGGGCTTGCTTGAAAGGGAAGCCTGCCCCAGTGACCGCCGTTTTGTCGAGGTGGTGATTACCAAAAAGGGGCTGGAACTCCTTGAGGAGATTGATATGCAATCTCCTCACGTTGATAGCATTGCGGAAAACCTTACGAATAATGAGTTAGAGGCACTCAATACATTGCTGGACAAATTGCGAGGGTAGAAACACATTTACCCTTCGCTGAGTGCTTCAAGCGCTCCTTGCACTTGATACATCCGCCGGGCAAGATTAACTTGTTCGGCGGTGTGCTTTTTATAGCGGTCGTGTTCATCGGCAATTTCGGCAAGATAGCGTGTGCGGTTGGGCGGAATGATGTAGATTTTTTTGCTCATTTCTTCGGAAACCTCAAAGCTGGAAGCAAGACTCACTCCCGTTTTCGTAACGATGGTATCCATCAAAACGCGGTACAGCGTGTTCATTCCCGGGTCGTTGAATTGCGAAGCCATTGTGCCGAAAACAGGCATTTCCTCCGGTTTTTTGTCCCACAGCCCGCGTGCGCGTTGGTATTGCTTTTTCACATCGCGCAGTGCATCAAGAGCGCCCGATTTGTCGAACTTGTTCAGCGCAATCACGTCCGCATAATCAATCATATCAATCTTTTCCAGTTGCGTTGCTGCGCCAAATTCAGGGGTCATCACATACAGCGACACATCCGCAATATCGGTAATTTCCGAGCCGCTCTGCCCAATTCCCGCCGTTTCGATGATAATGAGGTCGTATCCCGCCATTTTTACCGCCGGAAGCATCGCTTTGATGCTCGTGCTGATGGCGGCGTTGGATTGCCGCGTTGCCACCGAGCGCATAAATACTCGCGGGTTGTCAATAGCATTCATACGAATACGGTCGCCCAGCAATGCGCCCCCCGTCTTGCGTTTCGAGGGGTCAACGGAGACAATAGCAATGCGCTTTTCAGGAAAATCCATCAAAAAGCGGCGTACAAGCTCGTCCGTCAGCGAGGATTTCCCCGCACCGCCTGTGCCGGTGATGCCGAGAATTGGCGTTTTCAGCCCTTCGGCGGCTTGCTCAATTTGCGGAAGCGTCGCGCATTTTCCAAGTTCTATGAGCGTCAGAAGCCGCGCCAAAGCCGCATTGTTGCCCGCTTTGGTCTGCTCCAACAGCATCGGCTCTTGTCCTGCGGAAAGCTCGACGGGGGAAAAATCTGATTGCTGCACAAGGTCGTTAATCATGCCTTGTAAGCCCATCGTGCGCCCATCTTCGGGCGAATAAATGCGGTTGATACCGTAAGCATGGAGGTCGGCGATTTCTTCCGGCAAAATCGTCCCGCCACCACCGCCGAAAATCTTGACGTGCTGCGCCCCGCGCTCGGTCAGCAAATCGCGCATATACTTGAAAAACTCATTGTGTCCGCCTTGATAACTCGTAATCGCCACCGATTGGACATCTTCTTGAATTGCTGCATTCACGATTTCGCCCACCGAGCGATTATGCCCGAGGTGAATCACTTCGGCACCAGTAGCTTGAATAATGCGGCGCATGATGTTAATGGCGGCATCGTGTCCGTCGAAAAGCGAGGCGGCAGTGACGATGCGGACGTTATGTTGCGGTTGATAGGGGTGTTGAACAGGAGTCATAGCGCTTTACGATTCTTGTGAAAGAGAATAATCAAACGTGTACGAATGTTTGCCGGATTCAATAATGATGTTCATCGTCCCTAAAAGCCCCGCAAGCTGCTCCGTACCTGAGTCCGGCACAACTTGTACACTCAGGCTCGGTGTGCCGCGATGCATCACGCCAACGTGCATAAGAACAAACGTTCCTGTGCGCCCGTGTAGCGCCCCGCTTACTTTCTCCAGCGCCACATATCCAGCAGAGCCTTTTGTGTCGGTTTGCGCACTGAGCATCTCGCCTTTGCTTGTGGCTTCGAGGTCGCCGTGAAATGTTTTGTCGAGGGAGAATCGCCCCAAAAGCGCATCAGCGCTAGTGTCAAAGAGCGGTTGTGGGGTGAGTTTTACGTCAAATGGTCCTGCTGCGCGGGTTGGCATAAAAAATTCTTGTGTTTGATGATACAAAATCTGGATAAAATTGGTCAAGTAGCATCCTGTCGGGCGGCTTCTTCGCCGTCCGTCCGGCGGGTTGCCGTCGTGCGGCAGTTGTACACCTGAAGAAATCGCCGGACGGCAGCGTATCGCCACTCCTCAGCCGCCCGACGGGGAAGTATCTGAGCCAGGTACTTAATTTCTACGCTTCCTGTTCAGCAGTGTTCGCTGGAACTGCTGCCGTTGCGGGCTTCATGGCTCGTGCTAATTCTTCGCGGCGGCGAACAATCGCCACAAAAAATCCTGCAACCATAAAAATTACCCCGCCCCAAACCAGATTGATAAAGGGTTTGTAGGACAATTCAATCGTAAAGACCTCGCGGGGAACGGTCTGCGGTTTGTTGGAATCCGCGAAGGCAAGGATAGCTTGCGATTTTGACAGATTTTCTTTGTTTGCCACAATGCGCTGGAAGGCAATGTAATACTTCGTTCCGGGGATATTGAAGGGTTCTTGCTTTTGCGCTGCGGCATTGCCCGCGATACCTTCTTTGCCTTTGAAGGTCGTGTAGAGCGCTTGTACGCTCGTGTCTGCGCCACTCTGAGTACGATGAACAATTTCAATAATTGCGCCCAAGCGCAAATCATCAGGGCTTGTGCCGGATTGCATCGCATTCATAGCTTGCGACATATCGAATTTTTTCAACAGAATCGTGTAGGAGGAATCAAGCGGCATTGGCGTTGGCTCTTCCTTGCTGATAACCGCGCTGGGTGCTTCGCCTTCGGTTTCGATGGCTTTCGGTGAAACGTACATATCGTTTGTGAGCGTCCATTTGATGCCGGGTTCGAGGAATGCTGATTGGCGCTTATTGAAATCGCTCCAATACAGCACGGGCGCTACAACGTGTTCTTTTCCGTCTTTTTCGAGTGCAACGTAGTATTTGTACTTTTCGCGGTCTTTGTAGTCTTTATCCACTTGTTCGCGCCCGACGTACATGATTTTGTAGCCCATTGCTTGCTTTGCCACGCCCTGCGGCAGTGTCACGTGTTCGGTGACGGAATACCGCGATGTTGCAACGATGCCCAAGAAGAGCAGCGCCACGCCAAAATGCGATATGTATGCGCCGGTGTGTTGCGGCTTTGAGCGCATCAGCCGTGCGCCCATTTCGATATTGACAAAAAGTGCAAAAAATGAACCTAAAACGAGTGTCAAATACGCAAGGTCGTGAACACCCAAAGCAGTCGTAATACCACTTGCGACCACTGCTAAGGCAGCCGGAATTGTCAATTTGCGGAAAAATTCTTTTCGCCCCGTTGACTTCCAACGCAACAGAATCGCCATTCCGTTGACAAAAGCAACGATAATCACGAGTGGAAGGTGCATTTTGTTGTAGTAGGAAATATCAATCGCCACTTTGGGCTGCTTCAGCACTTCGCAGACGATGGGCCAGCTTGTGCCGATGGTAACGATAATTGCGCTTGCCAGCGTCAGCGCAGAGCCGATAGAAAGGGCAAACTCGCGTGATGTGGGATTGAAATTTGCTTTGCTGGAACTGATGTCTTTGCGGCGCAGAATCATAATGCCAAAACCAAGCACCGCAAAAACAACGATAAAGACCAACAGCAGCACGTAAGCGAACAAGCCTGGGTCAACAAAGGAATGAACGGATGTATCGCCCAGAATCCCGCTTCGTGTCAGGAAGGTGGAATACAGCACCATGAGAAAGGTGAGAATTGCCAGAACAAGATTGGTGCGAACTAAGCCGCCTGTTTTCTTCTGCGTCAGCATCGTATGAACCAGCCCAACCGAGACAAGCCAAGGAATCAGCGAAGAATTTTCGACCGGATCCCAGCCCCAGAAGCCGCCCCAACCCAAGGTTTCATACGCCCAAAACCCGCCCAACATAATGCCGAAGCCTAATACAGCCGTTCCGAACAGCACCCACGGCAGCGACACAGCTATCCAATTATGATAATCGCGCTTCAGCAATGCGCCCATCGCAAACGCAAATGGCACGGACATCGAAGCAAAGCCCGTAAAGAGAATTGGCGGATGAATGGTAATCCACAAATTTTGCAACAGAGGATTCAAGCCTTTGCCATTTTGCGGCATAAAACCTTCGCCTACGCCGTCTTTGGCAAAAGATTCCCAAACATAGGCAAATGGGCTTTTCGCAACAAGCATAAGCAGCAGAAAGACCAAAATCAAGCCGTAAAATGCCATGACCTCGCCTTCGTACTTGTGTTTGCGCACGTAAGGCAGCAAACTTATGCCAATAGCCGATACCAAAATCGTCCAAAGCGTGAAACTGCCTTCCTGCCCTGCGTAGAAGGTAGCGGCAAGAAGCGGTTTGGAGAGTTCGCGGGAGGAATGCCCCCAAACGTAGGTATAGCGGAAATCATGCGTAAAAATGTTGTAGAGTTGAACGCCGGAAACAACCAACATTCCAACAAAAATGCACACAAAAAAGATACGCCCAATACGGCGAAACTCTTCTTGCCAAGCCACGCCGCGCCCTGTGTAAAGCGACAGAAAATACGAGCCTGACGACACCAGTGCTGAGGCGAAGAGGAGATTGACGAAAAATTGTGAATATTGTCCGAACATAGTGGTGGTGGGGAAATGAGAGGAAATATGTTGTGTTTATGCGGTCTGAACGTCTATGTCACCAAAGGTTGCGATTTCAAGGGCTTCCGATATTTCTGCATCGAAAATATCAATTCCGGCAAGGGCATAGAGGACTTGTGCCTGTTCGAGTGCAATATCCTCTCGGCGATATGCCCAGAAAATCTGTCCAAGCAGAATATCTTGTACACGCCGCGATAGCAAGCCTTGTTGCCGGGCTGTCTCAATAATTTCTTTCAGGTAAAGAAAATCGCTGTCCATTCGATAGTTCCTTTCTTGTAAGAGTTTCGATACGACCATCATTGGTAATAATTACA
Source organism: Ignavibacteria bacterium (assembly GCA_013298375.1). Classification (GTDB taxonomy): domain Bacteria; phylum Bacteroidota; class Ignavibacteria; order Kapaibacteriales; family UBA4661; genus PH2015. The sequence goes on from JAAFHM010000295.1 coordinate 5,882, forward strand.
CCGCATGAACTGGCACTGCTTTAACGTGCACATCCACACCATACTCAGCATTCATCCCGTCAATGAGTGGCGCAATAAACGTTAGTGCGTGTGCGGCAGCCCCATCATCGGGAAAGGTGTAGGAAAGTTCGATTGCGCCATTTTCGACCTTTTCACGAATGAGAAAAGCGTGTGGGAAGTGCGATTGCATCTGCGTTTTCACGTAATCGCCCGCAGCATTGCTTTTAGCGGTGCGCTTATCCTGTTCTTGGCGGTCAATGTAAACGAAATTGAGCATGGAAGCCACTTCTTGC
>JAAFHM010000445.1 GCA_013298375.1 Ignavibacteria bacterium
AATCTGGTGCGGTTTGCTGAAGTTTTTTCAACATTTCTTCTTCATAACTAGCCGCCGTGCCAGGTTTCATTTTTACCAATATTTGCGATGGTAAAAACGATGTTGTATCAAGAATGTTAGTGCGGTCAAACATAAAATTTCCTGACTGCTCGAACTCGCTGCCCTTGCGAAAACCCGCGATAACGCCAACCACGCGATACCGTGTGCGATCAAGGTCTTTATCAACATCGTTACCCGGAAGGTCAGTAATCTCGCGCCCGATGGGGTTTTCATTGCCAAAAAATGTTGCGGCTGCATATTCGTTAATCACCACAACCTTCACTGTACTGGTTGTGCCGTTGTAGGTATCATCGCTTGCGTTGAACCAGCGTCCCTGCCTGAGTGTGAGATTCATTGTTTTGTCAAACTCGTCGGTTGTGGTGCAACGTTCCGTCCGGTATTTTTTGCCGCGATTAAAATCTGTTACCCAGTGTGCAAAGCTAAACGGCGTTGTTCTGGCAAAACTTACCGATTCTACATTCGGCAAACCGCGTAACACCGAAACAAGAAATTGTGCGCTCTGGCGGGTGATAGTAGTGTTTTCACTTTCGGTAGATTGTTTGCGATATGCCTGAATATTCCACACATCTTTGTAGTCATACCCAAGCGGCAAGCGGTAGGTGAGCGCGAAGTGAAGTATCGCCAAGCACACGCAAAACAGCACCATAAATGCTGCAACGAGTTCCGTTACCATCAGTGCGTTCGAGCGTTTGCGATTCCAGACGAGCTTAAAAAGCTGTTGTAGTTGTGAAAAGAATTTAGAAAAATCAAGCATTGATGCCTCCTTTGAGGGATTGAACGATGGGTAAACGAGCCATTTTCCATGCGGGCAACACGCCTGAGAGCAAACCAAATACGGCAGACATACCAAGCGCATACAAGGCAACTCGGGCGTTCACGTGAAAAACGGCATTAGGAAATATCCCTGCGCTGGTAATCCAGAGCAGCACTGCTTCGGCGAGCAGTACACCGATTGCGCCACCGATAATTGTCAGCACAAGATTTTCTACGACAAACTGCCCGACAAGCACCGTACTACTTGCACCGAAGGCTTTTCGCACACCAATCTCGGAAGCGCGTTCCAGAATGCGGCTCACGTTTACGTTCACAAGATTGATGGCGGGAAGCAGCATGAATAAAAATGCGACGAAGGTGAGTAATCCAATGAGACGAGCGGTATTGTTGCGCTTGCCGTACTCTGTATCTTCCGAATCAAATCCAAAAAACATCTGCGCCTGTACGCCAAAATTTGTTTCTGCCGCCGCCTGCATATATTGGATTCTACTTGTGGCGAATTTTACACCGGGTAACATATCTTGGAATGCCGCTTGAATGCTGGGCAGGTCGCTTTCGCTTTTTGCCAATATCACGGAGGTATAGCCGCCCACGCCCTCATCGAACACACCCTCCCGCCCTTTCGACGTGAGGTCAATGCTCACGGGATACCACACGTCGCCACTCACACTCAAGCTGGACGCTATATCACGCGCCACACCGACGATGCGGTACGTTTTGTCGTCGAGCTTGATGGACTTACCAAGTGCAGGTGCGTCGCCAAAATATCGTTGGCGTGTTTTTTCGGAAATCACAGCGACCATGCGGCTTTGCTGGTTATCCTCTTCGGTAAATGGCGTACCTTCCAAAAATTCAAAATCAAACATATCCCAAAACGCGCCATCCACGATTTTCGCCGTGAGCGTGGTTTTCTGCCCGTTTGGATAGGTGATAAATGTTGATTCGGTCTGAATGCTGAATTTCTCAATGCCCGGCAACGGTCGTACATACTTGTCATGGAAGCCGTAATGCGGTTCGCTGACGGTCGTGAATTCCTTGCTTTTGCCCATAACGGATTTCACAAACAGCATACGCGCTTGCTTGGTGTAGGGGCGCGGCGGATTAGCGTGATAGTCAATAATCGCCGTTACGACGAGCAATGTCGCCAACGTGAGGCTGATACCGACCAGCGAAATAAAGGTGAAAAACTTCCGCCGAAGCAGAACTTTCCACGCGAGAAGGAGGTAGTTGCGGAGCATAGTGGTTGTTGGTTTATTGGTAGATTGGTCATTGGTTCATTGGTTCATTGGTTCATTGGTTCATTGGTCATTAGTGCGTTGAGCTCAGGACACTATTCCCTACAATACTCCCGTCAAAAACCCTAATGGTGCGGTCTGTGGCTGCAGCCAAGCGGTCATCGTGTGTTACCATCGCTATCGTCGCATGGTGCGTCGTGTTGAGCGTGTGCAAGATGCTCATAATTTCATCGCCCATTTTACTATCCAAATTCCCCGTTGGCTCGTCCGCCAAGAGCAGGCGAGGCTTTCCGACGATTGCCCGTGCAATAGCCACGCGCTGTTGCTGCCCACCCGAAAGCTGCGACGGGAAATGCTTCGTGCGTGAAGTAAGCCCAACCATATCAAGTGCTTCAAGAGCCATTTTGCGCCGTTCCGAACCAGATAAACCTTTGCGGTACAAAAGCGGGATTTCAACATTATCCACCACGCGCAAATCGTTCACCAGATGAAACGACTGAAAAATAAACCCGATTTCTTGATTGCGAATGGCAGCAAGTTCGTTGTCTTTGAAGGATTCTACGTTCTTGCCATGTAGCGTCACAGAGCCACGCGAAGGCACATCCAGAAGTCCGAGGATGTTCAAGAGCGTACTTTTGCCGGAGCCGCTTGGTCCCATAATGGACACAAACTCGCCCGCAGCAATGCTAACGGAAATATTCGTGAGTGCTTGCGTTTCCAATTTGTCGGTGCGATAGACTTTTTCAACGCCGGAAAGCGCAATAATGCTGGGTTGGTGGATGGAAGTCATAGTGAAGAAATTTGAGTTGGAGAAAGTTGTGAATCGCTAATTTGGGGTATAATCGGTATCGGGTATGCCGTCAAAAACTTCCACGAATCACACGAATTGACACGAATCAAGAACATTTTTTTGAAAGAAAACCCACTCAAACCGCCTGATTCGTGAGGATTCGTGCGATTCGTGGATAATTCCGACCAGTTACTTTGAGGTGATCATTATGTGTTCATGCTGTTCGTAGAGTTTCATATCGGAAAGAATGATGCTATCCCCGGCTTTGAGACCGCTTCGTATTTCGCAAAAGTCGCTATTGGCAGTGCCAATCACAACGCGGGTCTTGACGGCAACCTGCTTTCCGCCTTCGTTTCGGAGAACAAACACATCGGTTGTGCCTTCGCCGCGAAAGTATGAACCGCGCTTGACAACGAGAGTTTTTGACCGTTCAGCAATAACGACACCAACATCCACGCGGGCATTCGACTTCAACCCGATGTTTGATTTATCGTTTAGTGCAATCGTGAATTTGACCACGCCATTTTCCACTGTCGGCTGCACACCGCTTACAAAGCCTCTGAGAGCCTCCACGCCGTCGCTGACTTTTACTTTCACCGACATCCCAACAGCAATGCGGCTTCGCTGAATATCGGAAATCGTCGCTTCCACGCGGAACGAGGTCAAATCGGCGATGCGGGCAATCATTTCGCCTTTCCGCACGGGCGCTCCGACCGTCTGCAAAATCCATGTAACCACGCCATTCTGCTCTGCTTTGGCGCTTGCCTGCTCTAATTCGCGTTCCGATTGCGTTTTATCTTTTTGCAATATCGCCATTTCCAGTGCAACACCTTCTTGCTGTAAGGTTGATGAAACCTGAGCATTGCGATAATCTTTTTGCAAAGCGTCCAACTCATCGGCAGACTTTTTTGCTTGAATCACGAACTTTTGCAATTCTCCCTGCGAAATATAGCCTTTCTCGAAAAGACGCTGATTCTGCACAAGCGTATTGCTGTCAGATTCGATTTCACGCCGTTTGATGCGAATCGTGTTTTCGAGTTGTTGAAGTTTTGCCGTCAGCGTTGCCTTCAACTGCGCTTCGGCATTGCGTTTCAGGGAAATATTGTCGGAAAGTTTATTCAGCGTTAATTCCGCGCCGCGCACATCCAGTTCCAGCAACGCCTCGCCTTTGCTCACGTTGTCGCCTGCCCGCTTGATGATACGCAGGACGCGGGCTTCAACGGGGCTGGTCATAACGGCATCAAATTCCGGCACAACCACGCCTGTTGCGTCTAGCGTACCTTCGATGCTGCCCTCTTGCACGGCGGCAGTGCGAATTTGCGTGGAAACGAGGCTAGGACTCATCAGTCCTC
>JAAFHM010000317.1 GCA_013298375.1 Ignavibacteria bacterium
GAAGGTTCGATTCCTTCTCTTACAGCAAACTTCTTCCAACAACGAAGATGTTCTTTTCCAATACTGTAAGATGACGAAACAGGCAGCCGTACCGTCCAGTCTCGACGGTGGAGCAACGCGATAAAGACGCAGCAATGCGTTCCTAAGCCCTCCGTGAAGGTTCGATTCCTTCTCTTACAGCAACTTCCTTCAAAACCGCACAACAACCTGTTCTGCGGTTTTTTTTTGTCACGTGCCAAAAATACGATAATTTTCCCGTATAGCCCTGTGAAAAAGCCCGACGCTATTTCTATCTTTGTTCTTCATCATTGACTTAGCCCCTTTTGTATTATGAGTTTACCCTTGTTTCGATATACCGTTTGGGGGGTGGCTTTGATTGGTTGTGTTCTTCTTGGCGTATCAATTCCCAATCATGATTTTTATGTTGATGAAGCATTTATTGGCGAGTATGCATATTTTTTTGCCCGCGATGGTTATGTTCATTCGGCGTTTTGGGAAGGTTTTTTGCGGCAGGATGAATATGTTGTCCTTCATCATCATCTGGCAACATGGAGTGGTGCTGCAATGATCAGGCTTTGGGGCGTTCATCTCTGGTCGGTGCGGCTTGTTTCCTTATTCTCAGGTGCGGCGATAGTGTTTTTAGTATGGCGATTGACCAAACGGCATTGGCAGTGGAACACCGACCAAACAATCAGCGCTATTGCGGCATTGCTATTGATGCCCTCATTTTTTTATCATGTCCAATGTTTTCGCCCGGAGGTGCAGACGGCAGCCTTTGGGTTTATGAGTTTTTATGCGCTTTTGCTCGTCGTTTTCCGATTGACCAGCTCTGCGGGGAAGCATTGGGTGATGTTGTGCCTGGCGGGTGCGGCGGCGGGTGCGGCAATGTTGACCCATTTGTCGGGCTGTATGTATGCGGGCGCTGGGGCGCTCATGCTTGCAAAAGAGCGCCGATGGATGGATGCGCTCATTTTTTCTTGTTGCGCGATTCTCGTTTTTGCGCCGTATCCAATTGATGTTCTACTTCATTACGACCTTGCCGTTCTACAAACCTCGCATTCACAGGCACAGGCAAAGTTTTCTTTTTCGTTCGTAACACCATTCATCAATCTTTTCAATGAGCAGCAGCGTTTTTTCCGAAAACCGCAATTTATCGTTGTGAGTGTATTTGCTATCGCGCTTGTTGCCTCGACGTGGCGCAATCCTTCTTCTCCCCGCCAATTCTTGCGTTGGTATTTTGCTGCGCTATTTCTTGTTCTTGGTGTGATGTTGGAGGACAAGCGCGACTACTTTGCGCTGTATGCTCCTTGGTTGGCGTTGATTATTGCCGATGCTTTGCCGGATATATTCTTTCAAAGGCGTTTTGTCAAGATTATATGCGCCTGTTGTGCCATAGTTTTTATTGGTTATGGTCTCTATTTTCAGGGAAAAGACGCAACGTATAAAGAGTCGGTGAGCGCACTGAATAGGGAGATAACACGTACCATTCCCGACGGTGCAAGATGTCTCGCACCGCTCAACGTCATGTATGAAGAAATTGGGCGGCTACACTGCATTGCATTTTCCCAAGCATTTGCGACGATGGATGGCGACCGACCAACAATTACTCTCGGCAGCCTCAAACATTTTTGCGATATTCGTAAGATTGAATACGTCATTATGAACCGATTTGGTGAAGAGCGTGATGTTATTGCTGATGCCGAAACTCAAGCTATTGCGCTGGATTCAGCCTTTACGACACTCCGCCGCACACCAGATTATTGGCTCTTGCAGCGCCGTCATAATTGAACACGACGACGACGACCCAACCCTAACTTTCTTTTTTCGTCTGTATGCCCAAACTTTCTATTATTATCCCCTGTTATTTCAACCAAGATAATATCCCCGTCACCGCACAAACATTGCTTGAAAACGAAAAGGCGTTTGATGCCGATGTCGAATTTGAGTATGTGTTGGTGGATGACGGCTCAAAAGATGCCACCTACGATGCGATTGTGAATTTTCACCAGCAAGCACCGACCAAAGTAAAAGCTGTGAAACTGGCTTCCAACGTGGGTTCGCACAATGCTATTCTTGCGGGATTGCATTATGCGACAGGTGACGTTTGCGCTATTCTTGCTGCCGATTTGCAAGACCCGCCGGAGCTGATTCCTAAAATGTATAGCTATTGGAAGCAAGGTTTGAAGCTGGTTCTAGCAAATCGTACCGACCGCGAAGAGTCCTTCGGGCAGCGCTTTTTCGCCACCACATTCCATGCGCTTATCAAACGTTTGGCGCTGAAAAATGTGCCGGATGGCGGTTTTGATTTGGTCTTGTTTGACAAAGCCCTCAAAAATGAGATTGTGCGGATGTCCGAAAAAAATACGCACATCTTATATTTACTGGTTTGGTTGGGCTATGAATACGTGAACATTCCCTACACGCGGCGCAAACGCGATATTGGCGTTTCGCGTTGGACACTCGGCAAAAAAGTGAAACTGCTCATTGACTCCTTTATCGCGTTTTCGTTTGTTCCTATTCGCGGTATTTCTTTTTTGGGCTTGATTCTTGGGCTTGCGGCATTTGGCTATGGTGGATTTGTTGTACTGGCAAGGCTTTTTGGCTGGATTCCCTACGTGCAAGGTTGGTCATCGCTGATGGTTGTCTTTATGCTGGTTTCAGCATTTCAGATGATAGCCCTTGGTATTATTGGCGAATACGTCTGGAGGGCGCTTGATGCCTCGCGTTCACGCCCAAATTTCATTGTCGAAACAACCGTCATTTCCGACAATACCGAACATTCCTAAAGGATATTTTCATGTTTCAACGCACACATTGGATAGCCATTGGCATTATTACTCTTCTCTCGCTTTTTACGCTTCTCACGCTTGGTCAGCGCTCGGTTGCAGCCGACGAATTTTCGATGTTCTGGGCAGCAGAAAAGTCCGTGAGTACAATACTCCAACTCTATTTTTCGCCGTTTGAAAACAACCCCGCCGGATGCGCGATTGTGCAACATAGCTGGGGCAGTATTTTCGGTTTTAGCGATGAATCCTTGCGTATTCTTTCGCTACTTTTCGTTTGGGGAGCGCTTGTTTACTTATGGAAATTGACGAATCTTTATGCAAACGCTACTAGCGCTACGCTCCGACTAACGGTATTTAGTCTTGCTGCCACAACGCCTGTCGTCTGGATGGCAGCAAACTTTGCGCGGTATCAAGCAATGGTCATAATGCTGGGCTTGGCGGCACTTTATTACTATGTGCTTTGGTATAAATTGCAAGAAAACAAGCAACAAGAAAGCAAGCAACAGAGCGCTTACCGCTACTTGTTGCTGTATGCTGTATTGACAGGTTTATCATTTTATTTTCATTATTTGTCCGCCGCCGTTTTTGCGGTGAGTGCGGGGCTGCATTATCTCTCAACGGTGCGTGGGCGCTCTTTGCGACAGGTCAGTATTTGGGCAGCTTCGCAGGTGTTTATTCTTGTGCTGATTATCCCAATTATCATCCTGATTCTCAGCACCTATTCGCAAATGGATTTAGGTACAAGCTCGCTAGCTGCGACAAATATCAAAAAACCGCTTGCTGCGGTGTTGTTTTTTGGAGCAACAGTTTTTGGTTTGATGAATGGCTTTGCCGTTGCGCCATGGACAGTTTGGGTGGTTGTGCCAATGGCGTGTATTCTCGTCTATTTGAGTATTCTTGCCGTGCGCTCGGAAGCAATCGCCCGCAACCGTTTTGCTCTCTTTTTTCTTGGCTTCCCGCTTGTGTTTATGTCGCTTGCGGTGGTGAAAATGTATCCGCCGTTACAATTTTACCTCATTCCTTCGGTGCAGCGTGTGGGCTTTTTAGCGCCGCTTTTCTGGTTGATTGCGGGGCTGGGCATAACGCGCATTGCGAATGTACGCCTCCGCAATGCTGTTGTGGCAGTGGCAATCACTTGTAATCTCTATGCCATCGGAACATGGAATTTGAACATTGTTGCCACGCAGCAAACCCCGCCTGTGCGCGAGGTACGAGATTTTGTGCGCTCCAAGACGCAGAATCTCACACAACTCACAATTGCCCACCCTTTCGGCTATCGCTATGGCATGGAAAGTGTTGGCTCGTCCACGCCCGGTTCGGGAACGGCGGTAAATCGGTATCTTCCGGGTGCAGCTGATATTTTTTGGCGCGAGACTGATATGACGGCAGAGGTTGGGATTGATTCGTGCAAGCGTATGGCGGCGACTTCCACGCCGGAGTTTGTTATTGTCCAACGCAATCGCCTTCATATCAACGCCGATAATCTTTCTGCCGCACTCCTGCAAAGCGGCTATGAACTTGAAGCGGAAATGCCTTTGCAGCGCCAAACCGCATTTGATGTGTGGTTCAAAGCGCAAATGCTGAAATTGCCGATTGCGGGTTTCAAGGAAGATGCGGCTCCGCAGCCCTATCTCTATACGGTTCGCTATTTTAGAAAGCAGTAAACTACCAATGATAAATGACAAATGACCAATCCACCAAGCAAACCATGACCACACCAGAACTTCTCGAATACATCCACCGACGCATGGAACAACCGCCGACAATGGTTCATGCTATTGTCAGCATACCCGACGAAATTTTTTGGAAAATCACACCGGAACAAGCAAAAGCGCTAGCGGAAGCATTCGGCACGACGGTATTTTTGCGATTACCGGAATCGGAAATAAAATTTTTTGAATGGCTACGCCGCACCGAACCTGCGGTGTGGGAAGACCTTTGGGGTATGGATATACCCGATGGCGAAAGTGACGAACCCTATTTGGTCGGAATGGGATTGCTGCCGGAAATGGTTCAAGAAGCCCGTGGATTCCCAATTTGCGATTTAACGACGCAGTCCAATTTTTACTTTTCCATCAAAAATTTCAACGCAGAAGAAATCAAACCCATGATTGATGCTATCATGTACCGCATGGAAAACAAGGTGGATGTCTCGCCGAAAGAACTCTTTCTGATGGAAGTGCGCCGTGCGGGAATAGACGTGTGGCGGTTTTCATATTTTTACCGTATTCCTGTTGAGGATGTCAAACGCATTGTCGCGGAACTTGTTGAGGATGGTGTCTTGCGGTATGCGTCCTCGCGTGAGGATATGTCGGAGTTTTTGGAGTGGGAGTGAGATGGGTGTCGCGTTCTAAAAAAGATTGGCAACCTTATTTGGGCTAAGAATTGCTAGAATCCGCCATTTCTGCTCACAAAGCTATTCAGAACAACGGCATGACTTTTGGTCATAGAAAGTTGTGACTCTATTCTTCTTTTGCAATTTGCTATAATCCTGTATATTTGTATAACTGGTGGATCGTAGAAACCATTGTTGTCAATGCTTATTATGAAAACCGCTCAATCATATCGTTTCGTCGCCTTTGTGCTGATTATTTTCAGCGCAGTGGCTACTCTTTCTGCTCAAGCAACTATTGAGGGAATGCGTGCGCGTTCAGATGGACGAGCAATTACTATTGAGTGGCGCTCTACGCAAGAATCCTCCGTTAATGTCTATGAAATTGAACGCTCTCCGGCAAATCAAACAGATTTTAAGCGCATTGGCTCTGTGCAAGCGCGTGGACCCCAACAATCATACCGATTTATTGATGAAAATGCCCTTATTGCCAGCACCTCTGGTGGCGGTGCTAATCTTCAGGGTGCATCTATTTATGTTTACCGTCTAAAAATTATTGATGTCAACGACAAAGCAACCTATTCTGAACCAATCGCCGTTTCCCACACCATCAGTTCTGTTCGCCGCACGTGGGGTATGATTAAAGAGATGTTCCGTTAAA
>JAAFHM010000644.1 GCA_013298375.1 Ignavibacteria bacterium
TCGGTGGCTTAATCTCCGCATCCGTGAGGCAAATGTTGGGCATATTGTTCTTGAAGTTCTTGTCCGTGCCGATATGTGCAATCCCGCACAAATGCTGCATGGTGGGTTGCAATGTACGATTATGGATGAGGCATTTGGTATGGCGGTTGGTTCGCTTGGCGTGGATAATTTTCACGTCAATACGAATTTGCATATTGACTTTTTGCATCCCGCGCCGCTCGGTTCTACGGTCATTGCTGAGGCGAGGGTGATTCGTGCGGGAAAACAAATGAAAAACGTTCAGTGTGAACTGCGCTTGGAAAATGGAACAATTCTCTCGCGTGGCACATCAAACCTTTTTCGGACGAATCAAGCACCCTTGAAGGCGCATATAGACTAAACTGCGTAAGTGTTGCTATGACAATTCGCGTATTCATTGCTCTTCTTCTTGCTTCCCTCGGTACCGCTTCGGTACTGGGGCAGGGGGCTTTTGCCCCGCAAATTGCATTTAAGCACCTCACCATTGATAACGTCCTGCCACAAAACAGCGTTTTTGCTATTGAGCAAGACAAGCACGGTTTTATCTGGTTTGCCACGCAGGATGGGCTTTGCCGTTATGATGGATATTCCGTAAAATTATTCCGCCACGACCGCGCAAAACCGTATTCATTGCGAAATAATTTCACAACATCTCTGTTGGTGGATAAGGGCGGCACACTTTGGGTGGGAACAGCCGGAGGGGGACTTGGCAAATACAACCATCTGAATCATCATTTTACCGCCTATATCCACGAACCAAGCAATCCGCAAAGTCTTTCGGACAATCGCATCCAAACGCTGTACCAAGACCACGCGGGAATGCTTTGGGTCGGCACGGAGCGCGGCGGGGTCAACCTTTTCAACCCCCAGACTGGTACAGCAAGAGCGTTTCTCCACAATCCTACGGATGAAAAAAGTTTACCCGCCAATCGGGTCTATGCTATTACGCAAGATGCTTCCAAGCGGCTCTGGATTGCGACGCTCGGCGGGGGCTTGTGTTATTTCGATACGACTGATTCGTCGTTTGTCCGTGTTCTTTTTGGTGGAGCCGAAAATAAAGCCGCACAAGGTTCTCTCAAGTCGCGTAAAGGAGCGTCGTTGCCGTTTGCCATTGAGAATACGAACATTTCAGCGCTGTATGCCGATAACGAGGGCTTTCTTTGGGTGGGGACGCGGGGAGCGGGCGTATTGCGGGTGGAAGGGCGCACGAACACGTGGAAGCGTATGTTGTATGATGGCTCTGCCTCGCGGAATGTTGGCTCCAACGACGTTGCTTCAATTTGCGAAGATAGTATCGGTCGGCTCTGGATAGGGTTTGAAGGCGGCGGTGTCAGCCTCTACGATAAGGCATCAGCAGTGACAACGAACTATCGGCACGAACCCTTGAATCCGCCGAGTTTGAGCGATAATATTGTTCATGGAATTTTTTGTGATAATGTCGGAACAATGTGGGTCGGCACGGCAACAGGCGGCGTGAATAAATATGCCGCCAACGCTCATCGCTTTGCGGTCTATCGGAATGAACCGATGAATCCCCGCAGTTTGGCTTCCAATGTTGTCCGCACGTTTTGTGAGGACACGCAAGGAAATATCTGGGTTGGTGCGGTCGATGGCGGGTTGAATCAATTCCTCCGCAAAGAAGGCGCATTTTTGCATCACGAGTACGCCCCAACGAATGACACAGCGCTTGGTCGAGAAGACGTATGGGCGCTGGCGGCGGCGGCAGACGGTACTATCTGGGTTGGGACGCAAAACGGCTTGTTTGCGTATCATCCCACCAAAGGAACGCGCAAGGTCTATCGGCATAATCCGCAAAATCCACGTTCATTATCCAGCAATACCATTCGTGCGCTGCGATTCGACCGCGACGGTATCTTGTGGGTGGGAACAACGCTTGGCGGAATATGCCGATTTGATGAGGCTTCTGAGACATTTATTCCGTACCGATTTGTCTTTGCAGACAGTGTCTCCAAGATGCTTAATGCGGGAGTATCCGATCATATTCGATCTATTTTGCATGGCTCAGACGGAACGCTTTGGATTGGCACGGTAAATCTTGGTGTGCTGGCTTTTGATAAAGAGCGCGGCACCGTGAAGTCGGCGTATCAGCATAACGAAGCCGCGCCCAAGGGAATGGGCGGACTGAGCAATAACACCGTGCGCTATCTGCACGAGGACAAACGCGGTAATATCTGGGTCGGAACGCTGGATGGGCTTAATTGCATCAGTCCGCAGAGTGGCACTATTCGCATTGTTACCGAAGAAGATGGCTTGCCAAATGAGGTAATTTATGGGATTTTGGAGGATAATAACGGATATTTGTGGTTGACGACCAACAAAGGATTGGTGCGCTTTCACCCAGAGAATCGCACTTTTAAAACCTACACAAAACAGGACGGTTTGCAGAGCAATGAATTTAATGGCGGTGCGGTCTTGCGCGGGTCAGACGGTTGGTTTTATGCGGGTGGGATTGGCGGTTTTAATACGTTTCATCCCGACTCTATCCGTGATAATGGTCGCATTCCTCCGGTAATGATAACGGATTGCAAGATTTTTGGGCAAAGCCTTGCTTTGGATACCGCTATAACGGAGCGTTCGACTATTACGCTGCCGTACACACATAACAACTGTACATTTGAGTTTGTCGCTTTAAATTATGTCGGTGCAGAAAAAAACCAGTACCGCTATATTCTGGAAAACTTCGACACTGAATGGGTTGAGGCGGGAACGCGCCGTGAAGCTATTTACACTAATTTGGAGCCGGG
>JAAFHM010000080.1 GCA_013298375.1 Ignavibacteria bacterium
ACAGCAGCGTAAATAATTGCGTTCCCGCCTTGATAAACAACAGCCACCAAAACGATGCCGAATCCATAAATCAAGTATTGAAGCCAATTCAGGGTAATTTTATCGGTGTTGGAAAATTCATTCAAGATATTATGACGATGACGGCGGAGAAGCACTTGCGCCCACAGCGTGTAACCCAGCATTGATGCCACAACCGCGATTCTGTCGGTGAGTAAGAAAACCTCGTAACCCGCGCCTTTATTGAGAAAAACCGTCATTTGCTGTTCTTTGGGCAGTAGCATAAAGGGAATCATCCACACGAGAAAAATGCAAGGAACGACCAAATGCAGCAACCACGCACTTTTGCGGGGCATTTGATTGGTTAAAGCTGCGGTATAGGCATACAGAAAAATTCCCTCCACCATCGGCAGTATCACACCAAGAGGAGCAAGACTTGTTATCACCGCAAGGTCGTTTGTACGTACCAAGACATAGAGGGCGATATGCAGAGCAATTAGCAGCAACCATGCCGAAAGCACCGTATTTGCTTGCGTTCTTTGCGGCTGAATAAAAATCAGAATACTCAGGAAAACTGCAATGCTAATACCGAAAATGTAAAATAGTGCCGTGAAATCAAGCATGAGATGATACCAATGTGATGAGCAAAGTACTTGGTAGCAAAATGAGAACTTTCGGAGCGGGTGTGCAAATGTGCGGTGTTTGGCATATGTTTCTCAGAAAGAGAACAAGCGTAGATGGATGCTTCGGGCAGATTTAGCGTGAGTTTGGGATGGCTTTTCATACTATCTTGTCAAAGGCAGGTCGTCCACGTATTTTTCGAGCGCTCCTTACATCCACTTTTTTGCAATTGCTTCCGCGCATTTTTGACCATCGATAGCAGCAGAGACAATTCCGCCCGCAAAACCTGCTCCCTCAGCGCATGGATACAAGCCTTGTATGTCGGGATGCTCCAGCGTCACGGGGTTGCGTGGAATTCGCACGGGCGAAGAAGTACGAGATTCTACGCCATGTAGAACGGCTTCGTTGGTAAAATAGGGTTTCATTTTTTTTGATAATGCCAAAAATGCCTCTTGGAGGCTTCTTCCGATAAGTGGCGGCAAAAGTTCGTGCAGAGGCGCGGAAACAATACCTGGCTGATAGGAGGTCTGCGGGAGGTTCTGTGACAATATATTGCGCGTAAAGTCCACCAAACGCTGTGCTGGTGCGGTTTGTGTTCCACCCCCTGCCTGAAAAGCCATTCTCTCAAGCTCTTGCTGAAATCGCAAACCCGCAAGTGCACCGTACTCTGCGTTGAAGTGTAAATCGGCGAGTTCTATCGCCACAACGACACCAGAATTGGCAAAGGGGTTGTTGCGTTTGGACGGCGACCAGCCATTGGTCACAATCTCGCCCTCAGCAGTCGCACAAGGCGCGATGATGCCGCCCGGACACATACAAAACGAGAATACACCTCGCCCCGACACCTGCTCGACCCAACTATACGGCGCGGCGGGCAGCAGAGGATTTCTCGGCGAAGAGCGGTACTGCATCGTGTCTATAAGCGATTGCGGGTGTTCGATGCGCAACCCCATGGCAAAAGGCTTTGCTTCAATGCGAATCTTTTTTTGCGCCAGCAAAGTGAAAATATCTCGTGCGGAATGTCCGGTGGCTAATATCAATTCTGTGCCGGAAAATTCTCTGCCGTCGGCAGTAATCACGCCCTGAAAGCGTTGCCGATGCAGGATAAAATCAACAATACGAGTATTGAAATGGATTTCGCCCCCGGCATTCAAAATCCGCTCGCGGATAGCAACGATAATGTGCGGAAGTTTGTTCGTGCCGATATGCGGGTGCGCTTCCACCAAAATACCCTCCGAAGCACCATGCGCAACGAGTAATTCCAAGATTTTCTGCACATCACCCCGCTTTGTCGAACGGGTATAGAGTTTTCCATCGGAATACGTCCCTGCACCTCCTTCGCCGAAACAGTAGTTAGAATCAGGGTTGACGATGTGTTCTCTGTTAATCGCCGCTAAGTCGCGTCTTCGTGCTTTCACATCCTTACCGCGCTCAAGGATAATAGGCTTCAATCCCGCTTCAATCAGTCGCAATGCAGCAAATAAGCCCGCCGGACCCGCCCCCGCAATCAGAACGCTCCGCGAAGAAGAGACATCCTTAGTTTGAATGCGATAATCGCTTTGCGCAGGTGTCTCGTCAATATAGACCTCTGCTTGGAGGTGAATCTTGACGGTGCGGGAACGCGCATCAATAGAGCGTTTGCGCTTTTTTACTGCTACGATTGTTTCGGGGCTGACTGCCAAGTGAGCTGCGACGGCATTTTTTAGGCGTTGCTCGTCGGCATCATCTTCGGGGCTAACTTGGAGGGTGACGGAATGTATCATTTCAAGCAAGCAAGAAAGAGTTGGCAAAAGCAGGGCGCGAAAGCAAGACGTGGCAAGGCACAAAGCCTGTTCGCGGAACTCAATTCTGATAATTCATCTGCCGCCATACAACGCATTAAAAGCTGCTTCATACTTGTCGCCCGCTTTCCAACGTGGGCGATCTTTCGCATCAGCAACCATGCGGGTTGCCATCAAAAATGTATTGACATACCGCGTTAGATAGCGAAAATTAAAATCTTCGCCCGCTTCGTCGGCAAGTTGGTGATAATATTTGAAAATTTCCGCATCAAAAGCCTTGAACCCCGCAGAAACAGTCGGTGCCGGAATACCAAGTTTGGCAAAATGGACATTGTCCGAGCGGTCGAAAAGATTCTGTTCTGGTGCTGGATCGTTTCCGGCTTTGAGTCCATGCGCTTTTGCAGCTTCGTCAAAAAGCGGCTGCGCGGTTGTGCGGTCGTAACCAATAATCGTGATGAGCGTCGTGTCGTTGTAGCCCGCGCCATCAGTGTTCATGTTGAAAACTACGTTTTTATGTGGCACGACAGGGTTCGCTGCATAGAATTTGCTTCCCAGCAAGCCTATTTCTTCTGCCGTACACGCCAAGAGCAACAGGGAGCGTTTAGGCGGTTTAGCGGCAAAGTATTTCGCCGCAGCGAGTAATGCCGTTGTTCCCATGCCGTTGTCGCGTGCGCCGTTGTACACGGTGTCTTTGCCATCGGCACTTTTGCCTGTTCCTATGTGGTCGTAATGCGCTGAAAGCAGCACGTACTCTTGATTGAGCGCAGGGTCTGTGCCTTTAATCACGCCCAAAACATTGTTGGAAATAAGTGTATCAGTTTTCGGCATTTCCAAGGTCATGGACACTGGAATAGGGCGTTTTTGTGCGGTTTGCGCGGCTAATTGCGTGGTGATTTTTTTACCGCCATCGTAGGCAATGAGCCAATTCATCGTTGGTGTTTTGACTTCGGCTGCAAGTTCCGGTCTGCCTTCTTTAGCGTTGCCCGTGACATTACCCCATGCAACGGGGTTTTCAGGCGTAAAAAGTTCTATAAGCGCCACTGCACCTTTGCTTTGAGCGATTGCCTGTTTACGAAAAAGTGCGCGAAATCCTTTACGAATATCACTACTATCATTTTCACCAAATTGAACAATGACAATTTTTCCTTGCACGTCTAAACCCGCATAATCATCGCGTTTTGTGGCAGAATCCACTATCCCGTATCCCACAAAAACCGCGTTCCCCGAAAGCGTTGCGTTTTTGACCATTGCCGAAACAAAGCGCCGCTCAAATGCGAGGGTATCAGCACCGATAATAAGCCGACCCGTTTTTGCTGATTGTTGCTTTGCAAATGTCACGGGCTGAAAGTACGATTTCATGCCCTGCGGCACAGCAACATTATTAAGCCGAAACTGCTCGGCGATATACCGCGCAGCCTCGTCGTTACCCGGCGTTCCGGTCATGCGTCCCATGAGTTTGTCGGAGGCTAAAAATTGCAAATGTGCTTTGCATTCGGCTTCGGTGGCGGTTTGAGCAAAAATTGATTGAATATTTATGACTGCAAATGCGCATAGAATCAAGCGCGGAGCGATGTGTTGTCGGATCATGGTATGGTTGGCTTGTAATGAGTGTTGTTAGAGTGTCGTTATTTTTTGCGCATTCTACACGTCATGTCGTTTGCGCATTTGTCGAAAAAAATTCATCACAAAGCCAAGCATGGCGAGGTTGATGACAAGAGATGTGCCGCCGGCGCTCATAAATGGTAGCGGAATCCCGATGACGGGCAGAAGCCCAAGCGCCATGCCGATATTGATGAAGGTGTGATACGCCCAAATACTCGCAATCCCCGCAATGACGGTACTTTCAAATTTTCGCTGCACAATTTCCGCCACACGCAGAAGGCGCATGGATAAGCCCGCAAGCAAGCCAATAACAAGCGTTCCACCAATAAAACCAAATTCTTCCGTCGGTACGCAGTAAATAAAATCCGTCCATTGCTTTGGAATATAGCGCAACTGCGTTTGTGTGCCTTGTTGAAAGCCACGCCCAAATAAGCCACCGCTTCCAACCGCCATTTTCGATTGTACGACGTTGTAACCCTGACCACGAGGGTCTTTATTGGGGTCGAGCAGAATTTCAATGCGTTGTTTTTGATACGGCTTCAGCACATTATTAAACACCCAAGGCATACCATACCCCGCGCCAATATTGATGCCGATGACGACTGCTGTCACGAGCAGTGTTCGCCGAAAAAGCAGTGTTCCGACCGAAACAGCTACTAGTGCAATCAGCAAGGGCTTGATACCAAAAAGTGCTGCCAGTGCGACGATTGGCGGTGTGATAAGCGCATAGAGCAAGAGTAAATCGGCTCCGCCCCAAAGCGCAATGCCGAGGAATAATGCTCCAAATACCGTTGCAGAGCCGTAGTCCGGCTCCAAAATAATCAATCCAACGGGCGCGGCAATGTAGAAGAATACGGTTCCCAAATCCCGCACCGTCTGGAGATTCACATTCGGACGCGCCATAAAACGAGCAATCGCCAGTAGCGTACAAATCTTGGCAACTTCCGATGGTTGAAACGTGATTGGTCCAAGCGCAATCCAGTTTTTCTGCCCATTCACGACCTTCCCAATCACCAAAACTGCTACCAACAGCATCAGTGCCAATCCATAGACAAATGGCGCTCCCACCTCAATCCACCGCACAGGAGCAAACATCACTCCAAGCATTATCACCAAACCAACGCCCGTAAACGCAAGCTGTTTTGCAAAATACGTCGGCATTCCCGCATTGACGGTAGCGCTGTAAATAGAAAGCAGCCCAAGTCCGCAGAGAAGAAGGGTCATTAAAAGTGATGACCATTCCACGACGCTTGCGCCCTCGCTTTGAGAGCCGATGCGTTCACCGAGATAGTTTTGACGAGCCATTAGAGAACGTTAGATGATAAGGATTTTTTTGAGCAATAGGTGGCTCTACTATCCATCATTGGGCGCAGTGATAATCAGTGATGCCCAATAATGCGATAGAATAAACCTGCCATGAATACTATTGTCTGTGGTGTATGCGGTGAATTTTACGGACTTTTGCCATTATGGAACATATCAACAGGCTTCTTGGCAATGCGATTGCCAAACATCGCAAGAACATCGGCTTTTCGCAAGAAGAACTTGCGGAAAAGGCGGCTATTCATCGAACATATGTGAGCCAACTCGAACGTGGTTTGAAATCTCCGACGGTCTTTACATTATTGCAAATAGCCCACGCTTTGAATATTACACTGACAGCGCTTATGGAAGAGGTCGAAAAAAAATTATGACCTATCGCATAAATCAAAATTGTATCATCAGTGTCGGCTTTACTCTTACGAGTCATCAGACATTGTGTGCTGTCGAAGCCACGAATGATTTTTTATCGTCGTTGCCGCCCATGCTTTTTCATCGTATTGATTTCAAGACCACTGGTGCGATGATAGGCGCTATTTTCTGCTCTGCGCTTGTGGATTGTCTTGGAGCAACTGTCATCGTTAATCCCATTGAAAAAGGGCATCCCGATATTATTCCTGCAAGTGCTTGTGATGCGACGGAAGAGGTTCTACGCAATTATCCGCAGGGATTGGAAATAAAAGGAACAATCGGTCAGGTTGATGCCGCAAGCAAGCTTCGCGCTGGAGTAAGAAGGATCGAATACTTGAGCGGCATGACATGGCAAGCTCACCATCAAGAAGTCAATAACCTCATGGGATTTATTTGGGATTTCAGCGGTGATACCCAGCAGTTTGGATATCCTGTCATTACAGGTGTTTTTTATTCCAATACTCTGCTTGCCTCGGATTGGGGGCAGGTCTCAGGTACAACGGGTCGGAATACGAAGGTGTCTGGCATGGCAAAAAGTGGAAAAATTAAAATGGGACAATCGTGGGTGCTGGTCATTGATGATGAGCGCTATGCCCGCAAATTCCGACATTTCTTAGCATCAGACGGTATCGGGAAATAGATCCAAGGGCTTATACTCAGAAGAATAGTACAACATCTCGCGGCTAATCTTGCCGGCAACCCCCTTAGATTCTACAAGCGGACGAAAGGGAAGATAGTCGCCAAACTCTCCTTCGCAGCAAATAACCTCGCCTTGACGCATTTTTACCCACGAAGCAAGCAGCCGATAATCTAAATGCTTACTAGAATGCCGATACCCTAAACCAGGTGTGTGCTTATACGGCGGGTCTATGAACCATGTTGCTTCAAGATTGGGCGATTCGGTATAATTACCGCAGATAATACGCCAATGCTTAATTTTATAGAGATTCTCCGCCATATAGCGCTTACTAATTTCCCAATTTCGCTCCAAAATCGGTGTTACTTTTATTGTCTTGAAGTGAAAAGCCATTTTCGTCACGGCGTGAATAATGTGCAAAAACTCCGAACTTTTCTCACCAACCTTCACTAACGGTAAACTTTCAATCTGCTGGGGTGTTGCCTGCTCAAGTAGCCATGTCCAAATAGCGGCAACCTTATCATCTTTCTCTATCAATATCACTTGTTTTTGCCAATTATTTTTATACAATGAATAGGATGCTGAACCCGCAAAAGGCTCAATAATTGTATCAAAATTGGGCAACGGATAGTATTTAGCTATCTGCTTTTTACGACCATAATAGTAAAACATGACCGCAATATACGAAAAAAGTGAATACAATAATCTTCAAAATACCGCTCGTCATGCGGAGTATTGCTTGGCGTAGTAGTCCTTATACGCGCCGGAACGCACGTTCTGAAGCCATTCTGTATTTGCCAAATACCATTCGACGGTCTTTTTCATACCGCTTTCAAACGTTTCTTTCGGTTGCCAGCCAAGCTCGTCGTGAATTTTCCGAAAATCAATCGCATAGCGGCGGTCATGTCCGGGGCGGTCGGTAACGTATTTGATGAGCGATTCCGATTTGCCAAGTGTTTGTAAAATCGTTTTCACAACCTCAATATTCGGCTTTTCCGATGCTCCTCCGGCATTATAGACCTCACCAACGCGCCCTCGCTCATAGACCGCCCAAATTGCCGAGCAGTGGTCTTCGACATAAATCCAATCGCGGACGTTCATGCCGTCGCCATAGACGGGAAGTGGCTTGTCCTCAAGCGCATTGGCAATCATCAGGGGAATAAGTTTTTCGGGGAATTGGTAGGGACCATAATTATTCGAGCAGCGCGTCGTCAGTGCCGGAAGCCCGTGTGTATGCACAAATGCCCGCACAAGCATATCTGATGCGGCTTTCGAGGCGGAATAGGGCGAGTTCGGCTGAATCGGCGTTTCTTCGGTGAATAAGCCATCATCACCCAAAGAACCATACACCTCATCGGTCGAAACCTGCACAAAACGGCGCAGATTCAGGGCTTTTGCCACTTCTAAAAGCGCCAGCGTTCCTTGCACATTCGTGTCAACAAAGGGAGCCGCACTCATAATGGAGCGGTCAACGTGGGACTCCGCCGCAAAATTGATAATGCCCGTCGCGCCGTATTGGCGGCAAACATACTCAACGAGTTCTTTGTTTTGAATAGCGCCGTGAACAAAGCGGTAGCGCGGGTTTTCGGGCGAAATGCTACGCAAATTTTCTAAATTCCCGGCGTAGGTTAGCGCATCAAGATTGATAATGGTGTGCGGTGTGGCGGCAAGCATGAAATGAACAAAATTCGAGCCGATAAAGCCAGCCCCACCCGTGACAAGAATGGTTTCGTGCATTTGCGAAAAAGGAGAATGTGGTAGAAAAGAATGGGATGGGGATTTGCCCATCAAAATTCTTTCCGTGAAAAAGAAAATGCCGAGAGAAGGAAAAATACCATGCCGTACGCAACGGCGTTGTAGTACGGAACGGTATTGGTAACGGTTTTTTCTTGAACGATATTGCTGGTAATTTGCGCCATATCAGCCACTTGTGGGGTGAGATGATACACCGAAGAAATCAAGGTGCGCCAAAAATCACTCGTAACGGCTTGGAACAATAATTCCTCGCGGCTAAAAAGAAGCGGGCTGACGGTATAAACAATCAAGAAGCAAATAACCATGCCGCTTACAGCCGAACGCGATTGAATACCAACATAGACCAAAATTCCATACAGCCCCAAAAACGTGAGAATAAGCGGGAAAAACGACATCATATATCCACTTGTCCAAACGCCCGTCGAAATGGCAATAATTAGCCACGAACCAAGCATAAAGTACAGCGTCAGCACCGTCACAACCGCGAAGCCGCCTATGACCTTGCCCATAAGCAGCATCACCCGCGAAAGTGGCTTGGAAAGGAGCAGATCAATGACACCTTTGGTCATCATGTTGGGAACGAGGTCGGACGTGATGATGATAGCGAGAATAAGTGCCGCATTGAAAAAAGCAAAACTCAAACCGCTTTGCAAAGAGCGCAATTTCTCGCGGAGCGCCACACCAAGCGGGTCATCGGCGGTGGGCTGAAGATTTTGTATCTGCTCTTGGAAGCCGGAACTGGAGCAGTATGCCAGCAAAATCAAGAGTCCTGCGGTCGAAATAAAGAAAAAAACCACAAAAACTTTCTTGGAAAGCGCTTCCAAAAAGGTCTCGCGGATAAGAGCGTAAATTTTAATCATCGTGAAGAATGGAGTTGGTCGTTGGTGGATTGATCATTGGTTTCTTGGTCATTAGTCATTGGTGACTTTGTTCCTTGTTCCTTGCTTAGATGAACGATAGCCAGTTGTAGGAATCAAGCCCATTTTGGGTAATATCCGCCATGCGGGTTTTGAGCTTTTTAGTGATTTCACCGATAGTGCCGTTACCGACAGGCTGTTTGTCCACCGATTTCACCCAGTTGATTTCAACGGCGGTTCCGGCAAGGAAAATTTCATCGGCAACGTGAATCATACCGCGTGGAATCAGGGTTTCGCGGACATCAATGAGCAGGTCTTTTGCCAATGTTAAAATCGTGTCGCGGGTAATGCCGAGCAGTAGCGAATCGCCTATTGGCGGGGTATAGAGAACGCCGTCATAGACCACAAACACGTTTGCGCCGCTTGCTTCCGAGACGTTGCCGTAAATATCCAGCGTTAGAGCTTCGTCGTAGCCATTGCGAATTGCCTCCATCTTCATCAGTTGGGCATTCATGTAATTTCCACCAGCTTTTGCGATAGCGGGCATGGTATTGGGGGGCAGACGATTCCATGAGGAAACACAGACGTTTGCACCGCTTTCGGCAGCATCACCCAAGTACGCACCCAGTTCCCATGCGGCGACGGCGACTTCAACGGGACAGGCAAGAGGCGACACACCCATTTCGGCATATCCACGCCATGCCACGGGACGCAAATACGCGGATTTGAGATTGTTGCGGCGCACGGTTTCTTTGCACACTTCTTCGATTTCTTGCGCTTTGTAGGGCATCTCGGTATGATAAATTTTCATAGAGCGCTCCAAACGTTTGATGTGTTCGGGCAGACGAAAAATTGCTGTTCCTTTTTTGGTGTTGTAGGCGCGTATTCCCTCGAACCAGCTTGAGCCGTAGTGGACGACGTGCGAAAGAACGTGTATTTGCGCGTCTTGCCACTGGACAAACTCGCCATTCATCCAAATCCATCCGCTTGTAGGAAGTTTCATAGCAGTACTGAAATGTGAAAAGAGATACTATTTTGCTTGGTTATTGCATTTGACAGACAAGCAAACTAATGAAATATGGGCAAAAAATCCAGAATTAAATCGCAGTTTGCTATTCCCATTATGCACTCTCAGGTTGGCAGCGGCGTAGCGCAGGGTAGAACCTTGATGATAAAAAAGCCGCTTCAACAATGAAGCGGCTTTCACAATTATTTCCGTTCGCCTCGTCAAGACTTTGCCTTCTCAAGGTCGAATTGGAAGGTTTTTGTACCCAAAAAACACATTCGGGGACAGATTATACGTCCAAATTCTTCACATACTGCGCGTTGCGCTCAATAAACTCGCGGCGCGGCTCTACTTGGTCGCCCATGAGTGTCTCGAAGAGTTTGCTGGCTGTGGCAGCGCTCTCTATCGAAACTTGAAGAATGGTGCGGGTTTCGGTGTTCATCGTGGTTTCCCAGAGTTGTTCGGGGTTCATTTCGCCCAAACCTTTGAAGCGGGAAATGAGAATACCGGAGGTATTGCCATTTGCTGCCGCAACTTCTTCACCCGAAATCACTTCAATATTTGCACCGGACTCTTTTTTGATGCGGCTAATAATCTCATCGCGCTCGGCATCATTGTACGCATAATACTCTTTTTTACCTTTTTTCAACTTGTACAATGGTGGCTGGGCGATATAGATTTTACCAGCCTCGATAAGTGGGTGCATATAGTTGAAAAAGAATGTAAGCAGCAAGGTTCGGATGTGCGAACCGTCCACGTCGGCATCCGCCATCAAAATCACCTTGCCGTAGCGTAGTTTGGCAATATCGAAATCCTCACCAAAGCCCACGCCAAGCGCTGTGAACATACAGCGAATTTCCTCGTTTTCCAATACTTTCGGCAAACGCGCTTTCTGCACGTTCAGCACCTTACCACGAAGCGGCAAAATGGCTTGAAACCGACGGTCGCGCCCTTGTTTTGCCGAACCACCTGCCGAATCACCCTCGACAATGAAAATTTCGCAATCCTCCGGCGTACTAATGGAACAGTCCGCGAGTTTGCCCGGTAGAGCGCTTGATTCCAAGGCGCTTTTGCGGCGCACCATTTCACGCGACTTTCGAGCCGCAATCCGCGCTTCTGCCGCCAAAATTGCCTTGTCAATAATCTTTTTGCCGATGGGCGGATTCTGCTCTAAAAATGCGGTTAATTGGTCGTTGACGATAGAGCGGACGGCGCTTTCGGTCTCGCCATTGCCTAATTTCGTTTTGGTCTGCCCTTCAAATTGTGGTTCGCCAACTTTCACCGAGATTGCCGCCGTCAAGCCTTCGCGGAAATCATCACCCGTGAGTTGGATTTTATCGCCTTTGACGAGATTGTTTTTCGTGGCGTAGGTGTTCAGCGTGCGTGTGAGCGCTGAACGGAAGCCGGAGACGTGGGTTCCGCCTTCGATGGTATTGATATTGTTCACGTAGGAAAGTACAGTTTCATTGTAGCTGTTGTTGTACTGAAAACATACGTCAACAGGCGTTTCCGAGCCATCTTCACCTTTGAAAACCGATGAAACAAATATCGGCTTCATCAGTGCAATTTTTCCTTCATCCACATAGCTCACGAAATCCACCAAGCCGCCCGGATAATGATACACGTCGTCGCGCTCATCGCGCTCATCGCGGAGACGAATGACGATTTGCGGATTCAAAAAAGCAAGCTCGCGCAAGCGGTCAGCGACGCGGTCGCTCTTAAATTCGACAGTTTTGAAAATCGTTGCGTCGGGCGTAAAACGAATCATCGTTCCGGTGGATTTTGCTTCGCCAATTTCACGTACATCGCCTTGTGGAGCCCCCTGCGCGTAGTCTTGACGATAGACCTTGCCCTCACGGCGAATCTCCGCCGTCAATGCGCCGGAAAGCGCATTAACGCAGGAAACACCCACGCCGTGCAAGCCGCCGGAGACCTTGTAAGCATTTTTCTCAAATTTGCCGCCCGCGTGGAGTGTACACATCACCACTTCCAACGTGGAAATTTTCTTCACGGGGTGCGGACCAACAGGAATACCGCGCCCATCGTCCTGCACGGAGCAGGAGCCGTCGGTGTGGAGTGTGATGGTGATGTTTCGCGCAAAACCCGCAAGCGCTTCGTCAATGGAGTTATCCACGACTTCATTGATGAGATGGTGCAAACCACGCTCACCGATGTCGCCAATATACATCGCAGGGCGCTTCCGCACTGCTTCCAAGCCTTCGAGGACTTTGATGCTGTCTTCAGAGTAACTGCCGTCAGCAACGGCGGTTGGGAGTTCCATTTCGAGGAGTTCTGTTTCTTGTGCCATAGTAATAAACAATGAGAGAAAAGAGAAATATGTGTTACAAAATCAAAATGTTAGAGTGCATTCGTGTAGGTGTCGTATTCTGTATTCAGCAATGCTAAAACCTTCTGGATTGCTTGTTTTCGTAGTGTTTTGAGTTGAAATGCCTGTCGGACTTTTTGGGTAATATCGCCCATAATAACTTTGTCAAGTAAAGGGATACGAATATTTTTCAGGCGCTCAGTACGCAAGTGTGGAATTGTTGTTCCAATAACGGTGCGCCGACGAGCGGGATAATACCCTGTTTCTTTGATAGACAGAGCAGTAAAAAGGTATTCCTGCGTAACAAGTTGAGGCTCTTTTTGCTTGCTGTGAAGCCTGATGCGGGCTATACCAGAAGCAATAATTGCCCTATCTGCATCAGTAACCATCGCTGTTTGGGCGATTTTACCGTCTTTCGTGAATAGAATATCACCGGGACGAAGGTCTTGTGCTACGGTGTTCCCAATAGATTCACGAACAAAGTAGTCGGGAAACAAATCAATTTCATGATTCAAAACATCGGATGTCCGAATGAACGCATAATCGCTTGTGTGCTTATTGAGATAAGTGTCATAGCTATCACTGCCGACTTCATCACCCTTGCAAATATCCGCAATTTCACCGAGAAAAACATTGGGAAAGGTTGTTGCAAGGTGCTTCTCTAAACCGATGAGGAAGGGTGTATGAGCCGTAGGATTCCAAATATCAAAATCGGCAATAGCTTGCAGCGAGGAAGAAAAGTACGACTGGCGAATCGGCAAATTTGGTATGGCGAGTGCGCTAAGAAACATCTGCTTTGCTTCGTTGAGCAGCACTGTTGCTTGGCGATTATTGTCCGTAATAGTCTCCACGTGGCGTATTACATCGTTGTAACGGTCTTGATGTGGTATGACGACCAAAACTTCAGCCAGTTGAGAGTGGGTAAATTCTACACGGGTATCGCCCTGAGAGGCAAGCGCCATCTGGGATTTGAAGAATTTAGAGTTGCAGTACGCAACAAGAAATAACGGCGAGATAATTGCGGGATTTGCGGTTATTCGTGTTATATGCTGACTTGTCGCCCAGCCTTGGG
>JAAFHM010000363.1 GCA_013298375.1 Ignavibacteria bacterium
TTCAGGTCTGGGCTTGAGCATTGTCAAAAAAATGGTCGAGGCAATGAGTGGCTCCATTTGGTGCGAATCGGAAGCTGGCAAAGGTGCGGTGTTTATTGTTGAATTACCGACCAAAGGCGCTTAAAAACTCCCTATCCAAAACTTCTCAACAAAAGCGCCATCACCACAACTCATTGCAAAAAAAGCAAAAGCGGTATTCGTCCTTCTGACAAATACCGCTTTTTTGCGTCATCAAGCGCCGCAAGCGCCTTAAAATTCCAACGTCACACCAATACTCGGCAAAACACCAATCGAAAGAATCGGGTCGGCTTGTTGTGTGCGCGGATTCCATCGGAAACCGCTTTGATTGCGCTGTCCCGTGACGTTCTGCACGTCAATATACGTTACCAACTGCACGCCGCTAAAGTACCAGCGTTTATCCAAGCGAACGTCCACACCGTAGAAGAACGGTAAGCGCTCACCTTCGTTGTACCGCGAGAAGTCAATCGACCCCATAGGCAAGCGTGTTTCGCGGGAGCGCGTCGGTGTATCGACAAATGGTGTTGTCGGAAGTCCCGTGGAAGCACGAACTTTCGCGCTTAATTCCCATTCGGTATCGAAGCGGTAGCCGGCAGCGATATTTCCAATGATAGGCGTATCGAATGCGCCCACACGCCGCACTCCGTCTAACCCCGTAAATTCCGTTCGGTTCGCGCTAATGCTTATCAAACCGTACAATGGGATTTCGCTCAGTTTTTTCTGCAAAAACACCTCAATACCAAACGCTCTGCCCGCACCAACACTCGCTATCGGCTCCAGACCAAAAGGAATATCGTTGGAAATATCATCAAAACCATTCGGCGCTAAGACCGACTGCGGGCGGTAGAGCCGTGCCGGATAGTTCGAGTAATCTTTGTAATAGGTCTCAATTTGAAATTTCAAATCCGGCGCGAGAATATGCTCATAGCCCAAGACTGCTTGGTCAACACGGATTGGTTCGAGCGCATTGCGGTTAGACGGATCGCCGATAAGCCAGATAAATTGCGGTGTTTGGTAATAGCGCCCGCCGCTCAAATTCAGGGTTTGGAACGGTGTCAGCGAATAACTGAGGGCAAAGCGCGGCGAAACGACAAACTTAGTGTTGAGAAAATTATTGTAATCCGCTCTCACACTCACGGTTGTCCGTAAATCCGGTGTTAATTGGTAGGATGCCTGAGCGTAGGTAGCATTGCGGAAAGCGGTGAAATTGGTGTCCACATTCAAAGCGCGAGGAATACCGTTGTTGTCTAAACGGAAAAATGCGGGAAGGAAAATATCATACTTGAGCGTACTGGAATACTTCGCAATATTACCAAAACTGAGTTCCAATTTGTCGTCCATTTGCAAGACCACATCGGCTCTGAGCGAGGTTTCGCCTTCGGTGGAATAATTACGGAAAATATCGCGCAAAAGCGTGTCGCGCTGCGAGGTCTGATATTTACTAAAGGTTCGTCCCAGCGTCACGTTCATAAAACCGTTACCCAAGAGTGTTTTCCACGTCAAACCGGAAAAATACTGGTCTTGCGCCGGAGCCGTAATGCGACTGTTGGCAATACGTTTTGCTTCGGTATCGTTGTTGAACGCTACGGTTCCGAGCGCACCGATAGCCAAAAAAGAAATTGAGTTTTTGCTGTCAATTTTTTGGGTGATTTTCGCCGTAAAGTCCCAGTATTGCGGGATAAAACCAAAGCCGGCAAGCGTGAAAATGAAATCTAAATAACTCCGCCGCGCTCCCACCAAAAAGGAGCCACCCGCCGCCGTCGGACCTTCGGCAATCACGCCAAAACCCGTTGCCGACAAATTCACTTTGCCCGAAAAGCGCTCACTATTGCCGTCGCGGAGCGTCAGATTTGTCACCGACGAAACGCGGTCGCCGTATTTCGCTCCAAACCCACCCGTCGAAAAACTCACATCTTTCACAAAATCAATATTGATAATCGAAAGTGGTCCGCCTGTCGAGCCTTGCGAACCGAAGTGATTGATATTCGGCACTTCGATATTATCCACCAAAAATAAGTTCTCGAATGGCGCACCGCCGCGCACAACCAAATCATTCCGTCCGGCTTGCGTGACTGCCACGCCCGGAAGTAATGCCACAGCGCGGACAACATCTTCTTGCACACCCGGCGCACGGCGTATATCCTCAGCATTCAGAAGCTGCGTACTGGTAATTGTTTCGCTGTTTTTGCGAAAATAGGTTGCTTCCACTTCCGCGCCTTTGAGTTGTATGGCGGCTGGACGGAGTTCAATGCTGAGAATATATGGTTTTGCCGCACCCACAAAAACATCAGACTGAATAAACGACTCATAGCCCAAAATCGTAAACTTGACCGAATATACTCCTGTTGGGATATTTTTCAAGGTAAATTTTCCGGCGGTATTCGTTATCGCGCCGAGTTTTGTGCCGACAACTTCTATTTTAACCCCTGCCAACGCATCTTGTGTCCCTGCGCTTACGACTGTGCCTTCAATCGAACCCTTTGTTTTTGGCGCTGTGGTCGAAATTTCTATGGCGGTTGTTGCGGTCGAACTGCTTGCCCCTGTCTGCGCAAAGATGGTCGGCGCAGAACCCGTCAGAAACGATGCAATGCAAAGCCCAATATATCGTCTTGCAATGGTAAATTTTTTCATGCGAAATGATTAAAAAGTATTTCAAAAATGGAATAATTAGTGCAATTTTGTAATATCAATCTAAACCACTGCCATTTCTCCAAAGTTCCCACAAGCGAAAAAAAATGGAAAATTATTATGGAAACCCCTCAAATGGATAGCTTCCCGACCAATCGCTACGAAAACATCCTGCGTTTAATCACCCTCTGGCAAGACTATGAGCGTCAGAGCGGCACGGAAGCACGCTTGGAGGACTTTGGTGCGTGGATGCACGAACAAATGCAGCAAGGCAGCCGTGAATATGTCTCTGGTGCAGGTTTTGCGCCCTCCGCGCTTTTTCCGCCTTCACCAGCGTCGAAAAATCAAATACCTTTCCCCAACGTTGATGCAATGGCGCATTTGCGCATGGATGCTGACGGGATGATTAGTATTCTGCTCGGGCGAATGGGGCGGTATTCCAAGATGTACATCAAAAAAGCATTTGAAGGGCAGCGTATTACTTCGATTGACGAGTTTGCGCTCATGGCGGCAATTATGCGGCACCAGCAATCGCAAGGCGAACCAACAAAATCAGACGTATATTCGGCAACGCTCACCGAAGTCACGACGGGGGCAGAAATTATGCGGCGTTTGGAAAAAGCGGGTTTTTTGGAAGAATACAGCGACACCAAAGACAAACGAATGCGCCGTGTCCGCATGACGGCAAGCGGCAAAGGGGCATTTTTTCAGGCAGCACAGCAAATGGGCGCGGCAAGCCATATCGTCGCCGGAACGCTGACGGACGCACAAAAGCAGGATTTAATTCGCTTGCTCACCCAACTGGATGCTTTTCACCACACCATGTACGCCGAACACCGCATGGAATCGTTTGCCGAGATGGATAGCTATGCCGCAGAAGAGCGTACACGTAAAGCAAATATCAGCGCAGTCGCGCAAGAAAGAAAAAGGATGAGCGTATAAATTACTGAAGTTACGCAAAGAGCTTGGAATCAAGTCTCCAAGCGGTTTGCAGAGGAACAGGTTCGCTAAACAACTAGGGCAATCGCATGAAAAAAAATCTATGCCGTAGAGACAAGGTATTGCCTTGTCTCTACACGTTAAACGACAAACACTGATGATAGTGGAATGCTGATTTGATGCGGGTTTGAAATTTTCATGCGATTGCCCTACTAAACAACACGGAGCATATGTGGTAAGTCTGTTCACAAAAAATAGTCTGGTAAATCTTGGTAAAGTCACAGAAAAATGCGGCAATAAACGCTGCGCCGATGAGGTTGAGTTTTCTCTGCCGCCTGAGACACGAATGCTTCAAGATACGGGTTGCCAATTTCTCAAGAGCACATAACCATTGAGCATAGTATTGTCGGTGTTGCATTTTTCGTATCATCAACGATATGATTCGTTTACGCTCATACCAAGTACGGGATATGGTCATGGAAATCGGTGTTGCAATTTTTCGTATCATCAACGATATGATTCGTTTACGCTCATATCAGGTACGGGATATGGTCATGGAAATCTGTACGGGGGTATATCATTTCAAGAACCAACGGCGAAAACAGCAATATGCTTCGGGCTAACTGAGATAATGTCCACTGTTGATTGCCCAGCGATTGGTATCATTGCGAACGATATTGGTACTGTTGTAGCATTTTCCGCTTCAGGAAAGTTGAGCGTCTGGTGCCTTTACCATCTGTGAGATCAAGGCTTTCAGACGTGTACCCGCCGCATTGCTGTCGCGGAGAATCCCCGCCCATTCGTAATCAGGAGCGCCCGCCAACAGTGTGTTTGCGTACCCCTGCAAACGACTTGCGGACAAGGGTTTTGGGAAAAGAAATTCGACAATGCCACTTACCAACGTCTGTACATTATCAGCTTGCGGAAATTGCCTTGCCCATGCAGCAAGAGCATCATTGCTCATTCCGCGCAGGAGGGCTTGTGCGTACTGTACACGGAGCGGATAGGTTTTTGTGCTTAACCACGTGCGGTAGCCGTCCCATCCTGCCACATTGGGCGGGTCAATCAGGACTTGTTCCATAGAGTTCATAGCGCTTATGGCGTTTCCGGCACTTATGCCGAGTTGTCGCGCCAATCCAAGCACAAATTCTGCTGGGGTTTTAATTTGAACACCAATATTTGCTTCATCGTAAAAGTGAGCGCTGGTGAAAAGCGCCTGCACAAGTGGTAGAATCTGGTAGTTTGCATTTTTGAAGATATCCGCCATTTGCTGGATTACGCTTGCGGCATTTGCCGTTGGGTTCGCATAGATGAAAAAGCGGTAGAGTTTGGTAGAAATAAACCGTGCTGCCGCATCGCCGCGCTGCTCGAAGATGATATTGATTAAGCGCCGCACTTCGCCGGAGCGCACTTGAAACTCGGTATTCGCATCTGCATCTCGCGCAGGAATGGTTACGCCCAAAAACTGCTTCGCGCTCGTATCATGCGCCGTTGGGACAAAATACGTGTTGAAATTGCCATTCGGACGCGGTTCGTCGTTAAAACGTGATGCTCGCCACCCTGTAAGCGCCCGTGCTGCTTCTTTGACATCACCCTCAGTGTATGCGCCCAAGCCCGTTGTGAAGAGTTCCAGCAACTCGCGGGCATAATTTTCATTGTGAGCGCCCTTGCTATTGA
>JAAFHM010000222.1 GCA_013298375.1 Ignavibacteria bacterium
CTACAAGCGATTTTTGCGAGATAATGTTGAGCAGTTCGACGACAAAATGCAGGGCGGAACGCTGGTTCTGGACGGCGAAGTTATCGGCGAACATCAAGGTTTTGCGCACTATACTGTCGGGCAGCGCAAAGGGCTTGGCGTGTCGCACCATGAGCCATTGTATGTGCTGAATGTGATTGCCGAGACGAACACGGTTGTCGTCGGGCGCGATGAAGACCTGCTCACAAGCGGCTTACGAGCGGATTCGCTGAATATGATGAAATACGAACATCTTTTGGGCGGACGCGATTGTACCGTGAAAATTCGCTACAAAGATAGCGGCGAAGCGGCTTTCTGCCAAACCGACGACGATGGCAATTTAAGTGTTCGCTTCCACGAACCGCGCCGTGCCGTCACGCCCGGGCAGTCGGTGGTGCTGTATGATGGCAATGACGTTATTGGCGGTGGTATTATCACGGGCAAACTCTAAAAAGCACGTTTAATTTTGTTTTCTGGTAACTGGTCGGGCTTCACGGTAACTCTACTCGTTCGCCCCCTTGATAAAGGGGGAACGGGGGATTTTCTGCATACAACGAGAGATTTGAAGCAGTGTTCAACCACTCAAATCCCCCGTTCCCCCTTTATCAAGGGGGCGAATGCGACAGTATTCTGCCTACCTGAATAGTTACGTTCCTTGTTTTTTTTCTGCTGTATGACGACACGTAGTATTTTCTTTTGTATTCTTTTCTGCAACCTCAGCATTGAAGCGCTTTCGCAGCATTCCTTCTCGCCAGCAAAAACGCGCTTGCCGGATGAATTTTCCGCACATCAGCCCACGATTTTGCCCGTGTTGTCGCATGACGGTAAACGGCTCTATTTCGACCGCAAAAATTTTTCGGGTAACATCGGTGCAACCAATGATTTCGATGATATTTGGTTTGCCGACCTGCTGCCGAATGGCTCGTGGAGTAAAGCCCGTAGCGTCGGCAGACCGCTCGATACCGAAGGCAGCGACGTATTGTGTTCGCTGTCGCCCGACGACAGGACGGCGCTGGTCTATGGCATTTATGACAAAGAACTGCCCGTGAAGAATGAGGGTTTTTCACTCACGCGCTTCAAACATGGGGAGTGGCAATTTCCCCAACCGATTCAGATTCGTAATTTCTACAATCGTACCAAAAAGTATTATGCCCGCCTTGCGCCGGACAATCGCACACTGCTTCTGGCATTGCAGCGCAATGACGCTCTTGGCGGCTTGGATTTGTATGTTTCCTTCCGCGAAGGTACGTCCTTGCAGTGGTCGGAGCCGCTTCACTTAGGCGCAACGCTGAATACAAGCGCTGCCGAAGGCTCTCCACACCTTGCTCCGGACGGCAAAACCCTGTATTTTTCCTCCGAAGGCTTGCCGGGAAGCGGTGTGGCAGACCTTTTCGTTACGCGGCGCTTGGATGATTCTTGGCGGCGCTGGAGTACGCCTGTCAATCTTGGAAACGGCATCAATACAGGCGAAGAGGATAGTTCGATTGATGTGACGCTGGATGGCATATCGGCGTATTTTCTCTCCAGCGATGCCGATGGCAAAAAAGGATTATTCAAAGCGACTCTACCAGATTCCATGCGTCATTCAGGAGCAGTGCTGCTACACGGGCGCACGAAATTGGATAAAAGTTGGGAAAAAACACTCAAAAACGCTCAAAGTCACGCATTTTTAACGAAGCCCGACACAAAAGTTCTCCTCACCGCTTACAGTATCATGCGCGATAGCGCCGCCAACGCACGTCCGACGCTTTTTTCCCTGACGGAAACGACACTGGGTGAGGCAGACGAATACGCGCTTGCGCTTCCTGCGGGTATGATATATGTCGTCAAAGCGAGTATTGATAGTGCTGAAGGTATTCCTGACTGGATTGGTGTTATTGACACGCGAGGAGCTTTTCGAGGACATGAGCGTTTGGAGCGGCGAGAGCAGCATATTGTTTTTGGTACGCAAACGGCTTCCCATCTGGATTTCCCGCCAATTCGATTTGCCCAAGAGCAGGCAACGATTACGCCGGAAAACGCACAAACATTGACGATGATTGCTTACGCTTATGCACTTCGGCAAGCGCAAATTGCCGTGCCGGGCGCTTCGCAACGGGTCGTGGTTGAAATTACAGGGCATACGTGCGATTTAGGCACCAACGAAGAAAATGATATGCTCGCTCAAGAACGTGCCGAAGCCGTTGCCACGCTCTTGGAAAGCCAAGGCGTTCCGCATGGCGCAATCACGGTGCGCAGCGAAGGTGAGCGCAAGCCGCTTTCGCGGTCTCAGTTCGACGAGGCACGGGCGCTGAATCGGCGTGTAGAGGTGCGGATTACCGTCCAAGGGCAAGCACAAAAGCGGGCGCAACGATGAAGCCGAGAACACCAGCAAATACCCCCAAAAGCAACGGTATCGTTATGAAATGATAACGTTGCTTTCATGCTTTCATCGGCGCGAAAGACGAGAAAAAATCATAAATTGGCGGCTTGAGTGCATCACAAGCCGCGCAAACGTGTGATGCAATCCAGATAAACCTTGTCCACATCTCTCATTGCCTCTATGTTCTATCACGCTAACAACAAGTCCCTTTCACGTCACCGCAAACACTTCTGCCATCTCTTGCTTGTTGCTTTACTTTGTGTCGTGCCAGTATGGGCGCAAAACAACGCTGCCCGTAAGCCTGTCATCACGATTAAAGGCTCGGACACGATGGTCATTCTGGTACAGCGCTGGACGGAGATGTTTCCCGACAAGACAAAAGTGCAGTTTCAAGTAACAGGAGGCGGCTCTGGTACAGGCATTTCAGCGCTGATCAATGGCACAACCGATATATGCTCGTCCTCGCGCCCAATGAAACCGAGTGAAATCAAGCAAATCCGCGAAAAATATCGCTACAATGGGTTAGAAATTCGCGTTGCCCGCGATGGTATTGCGGTTTATTTGAACGTCAACAACCCCGTACAAAATCTCACCGTTGGGCAGGTCAAGCGCATTTTTACGGGCGAAATCACGAATTGGAAAGAACTTGGCGGGCAGGATGCGCGTATTCTGCTCTACAGCCGCGAAAACAATTCCGGCACGTACGAATTTTTCAAAGAACACGTTCTGCAAAAGCAAGATTTTTCTTCGCAAACACAACATATGGTCGGCACCGGAGCGCTTGTCAACGCGATTGCGAAAGACCCCAATGCTATCGGTTTTGGCGGTATTGCCTACGCAAGCGGCGTGAAGCCTGCGGCGCTGGCATTCAATGAAAATAGCCGTTACGTGCTGCCGAATGAAGCGGAGATTTTGAGCGGTAATTACCCCGTTTCCCGTCTGCTCTATTTCTACATGAAAGAGCGTCCGAGCGGTGTGACGCAGGAGTTTATTGATTGGGTTATTGGCAAAAATGGGCAGTCGGTCGTGACCGAAGTCGGGTATTTGCCAACGAAGAAGTTTTAATGAACGTTGTAATCTCCTCGAAGGCGCTTCACCACACGTATTTCACGTCAAAACCACCATTCTATTTGTTGCAACCAAACGCATTATGGCACAAACAACGACTCATTCTTCCACTCCGCCAGCAGATAACCCTTTCCGCCGTACCAAAAGCAATATCGGGGAGCGTTTGATTGAGCGCAGCATAGCGATTATCGGCAGTGTGGCAGTGGTGTTGATTTTTCTCATCCTGCTTTTTGTCCTGCGCGAAGCCTTACCGCTTTTGACGGGCGCTTTTTCACAAACACCGCCCAAGGCGCAGACAGCCAAGACCACCATAGCGGAAGACACAAACCTCAAGCCGGAAATCTACAACCCCGACGTGATTTTAAGCGAGTTCCACGCCCCTAGCGAATTTGAACCGGAAGTTTACAACCCCGATGTCAGCGTTCCCGTAACGCTGCCCGCCACACAAACCGCTTCGCAAGACGAATCAGGGGGAGAAACTATTACGCTGGCAAATATTCTCGGAGCAGTTTGGCAGCCTGTTTCCACAGCGCCGAAATTTGGCATTATGCCGCTTATTATTGGCACAGCAAAGACGACCTTTGTTGCCATTGCTATTGGTGCGCCGCTTGGTATCTTGTCAGCGCTTTATGCCGTGTTTTTTGCGCCGCGTCGTTTGAGAGAAATTATTAAGCCGATGGTGGAGATTCTTGCGGGACTGCCCTCGGTGGTGATTGGCTTTTTCTGCCTTCTGTACATTGGGTCGGCATTGCAAAACCTTTTTGGTTTTGATTTTCGCTTGAATGCGTTTGTAGGCGGGATTGGGCTTGCTATTGCTGTTATTCCGATTGTCTTCACCATCACCGAAGATGCTCTTTCGGCTGTTCCTAAATCGCTCCTCGAAGCCTCGCTTGCTGTTGGAGCGACACAGTGGGAAAGCGCCTACAAAGTCATGCTTCCGGCGGCGTTTCCTGGCGTGTTTGCTGCCGTATTGCTCGGTATTGGGCGGGCATTTGGCGAGACGATGATTGCACTGATGGCAACGGGTAATGCCGCAATGGTTTCTGCCTCTATCGGCGACCCGGTGCGAACGTTTTCAGCAACAATCGGAGCAGAAATGGGCGAGGTGATCTGGGGTTCGGCACATTACAGCATTTTGTTTTTCTTAGGTGTCCTGCTGTTTATCGTGTCCTTTACGCTGAATGCCGTGACAGAACTTTTCGTCAAAGAGCGTCTTGCGAAAAAATTGCAGGGCGGGTAAAGAGTCAAGCGCAGCCGTGCATAAAGAGTATCACTGAAAAAGCGGTTGCAAATTTGTTCGAGGCAATGCTGACACGACCGAACAGAGTGTTCGTTTTCCTTGTTTCTCATCTTCCCAAAAGACAACTGTTGCCGAATCTCCTGTTTTCGTGTCCCAAAGCCATTCGCCTTTATCCAGCAGCGCCCAGATTTCATCACGCATTGAGGCGTGTTTGGCAGTTCTTTCGTCCACATCTATTTCCCACATATAAAGCAGTGTATCGCCATGCTTAAAGACCAGATGTGCCGATTTTTTTCCAAACTCTTCAGAAACAACACCACCCAGAAGTTCAGCATTGATGCGGGGATGAACGATATTATACTGAATACCGTTCTGGTGGAAAAACTCATCAAGTTTCTCAAAAGAATTTGTTTTGTATTGCAGCGTAATTGCTCCGGTGCAGACAGCACGGTAGTTCTGCAATGATTCTTTGACAAAAACAGACTCGTAAGCAATAGTACCCATCGGCGCAGAAGCCGTTGTTTGTTGGGATTTGTCGCCCTGCACAGGTGACGTTGGCGATGGTTGAAGCAGCAACCGCAATCCCAGCGCACCAAGAATCATCACTCCTACGGCAGCAGCCAATAAAGCAGGGCGCTTTTGCAAAAATCCAATAATTGTTGATGCTTGGCGTAACTTGGGTGCGGTATGATGGAGTTGTGGGCTTGCTGGCGTTTGGAGCGTTGATTCCTCAATAACGCCCCGTTCTTGGCGTTTGCTGTCGTAGCTAATCCGATCCAGCGTTGCTGTGCGGAAGGATTCTTGCTCCAAATGCACCATCACGTAGTGCCGCGCACTCACGGGGGTAGCTCCACGCAGGGTTGTGGCGCGGGTTTGCAGGAGCTGTTTGACAGATTGGAGCGAGCGATATTCCGCCGCAAAAGCAGCATCTTCGCGCAAACGGCTCTCCAGTGCGGCTTTTTCCGCCCCAACAAGCTGACCATCGAGGTACGCGCTCAAATGTTCGTCGTGAATATGCATGACTGCTGCTTAGGAATCGTGGAATGGTGAAGTGAATCCAATACTTATCGCAATGTTGTGGTCATTCTAGGGTGGTTCGGCACTTTTGCCCGCCGAAGGAGGCGGCGAACTGTCGGTGAAGCCTTTGTTTTTGGCGTAAAAATAGAGTTGGTCGCGAAGAATTTTTCGCGCTCGGTGGAGGCGCGAGCGAACAGTACCAATCGGACAATCCAGTATTTCTGCTATTTCTTCGTAGGTCATGCTTTCAATATCGCTTAAAATCAACACCGAGCGGAATGCCTCAGGTAGGGACTGAAGCGCGGCGGTAACTTCGTCATCCAAAAGCGTATTAAAAAGTGCTTCCTCAAGATTATTCGCATCAGCAAAGACTGGGCGAAGTGTCTCGTAAAAATCCTCAATATCGTCGTACCGCACTTTGTCCGGCTCACGAGATTGTTTGCGATAGCGGTTTATAAAGGAGTTCTTCGAGATTTGAAACAACCACGCCTTGCAATTAGTTCCACGCTGAAAACTGTCAAAAAAGCGAAATGCCTTCAAATACGTCTCTTGGAGCAGATCGCGGGCATCTTCGCCATTGCCCGTAAGATTGTAGGCAAAATGATACACCGAGTCCATGTACGGCAGCGCTTCCTGCTCAAATGCACGCTTGCGCTCGTCGAAACGAACTTGTTCAGCATAGACTTGTTCAGGAGGTATTTCGTTGAAGCCGCGTTGTTCCAATGAACCGTTCATGAAGGTATGGGTGTAAAAGGCAAAAGGGGTACAATCCGTTGCCAACCCCGTTTAGCACATAGACGAATGGAATACACAAAATGTTGTGCAAAACCACGCTTATTCCTTGCAATCTACAAAAAAAGTTTGGTTCTCCGTTGCTCAAAATATTCTACTGCCATCGTTCGAGAGGAGTGCAAAGGTAGTCTGCTCTTCGCCCTTCTCACACTTTTTCACCCGCGTCGGCTGCGAACAACAACGGCATAAGCCATCACCACCAATGATAGGACGAGCGATCCGCTTGGAAGCCAATCACCAAACTGTGCATAGAGTGTTTGTGTTGAAAGAAGTGGAACGCGCTCTGCTAGGGCGGTTTGCGTATCAATCTCGGTGCGCCGAAGCGACGTTCCAAGTGGTGTGAGAAATCCCGAAATCCCCGTGTTTCCGCAACGCAGCAAATACCGCTTCGATTCTACCGCCCGCATTGCTGCTATCATGTAGTGCTGTTCGGGTCCGGGAGTGTGATTAAACCAGCCGTCGTTTGTTATCACGGCAAGCACGGTTGCACCTTTGCGGGTGTATTCTGCAACAAAATCCGGGTAAATGGACTCAATGCAAATAACCATGCCAATCTGCACGGTATCACTCTCCCCGCGCACAAGTGGAAGCGGCTTTTGCACACGCCCCAAGCCCCATCCCGAAATGCCAACGCCCCAGGTGAGCGCTTTGACGGCAAACGACAGCGCTTCAGCGTAGGGAACGCGCTCGGCAAGCGGTGTGAGTTTCATTTTGCGATGAATCGGGATACTTGGCGGAAATGGCGTAAAAGCGTCGGGGTAGCTAATGACTGTCTGCGGAGCAAGCACCATTGCGGAGTTGAAACTTTCCGAATAGAGCGTGTCGAACATTCGCGGGATGACCGATGCCGTAACGGGCGCTTCCGAGCGCTTGCGATAAATGCGATCGGTCGGCAGACCGCTTACAATCGCTGTCCCCGTGCTGTCTGTCCATGTTTTGAGCGCATCCAAATACGGGAAATTTTGCTGAATCAGCAAACGATACGGAATAGCGGTTTCGCTCCAAAGCGTGAAATCAAGATTTGGTGCGCCCTTGGGGATATTCTGACGTAGTGAATCCGCCAAGCGCACGTGGAGATTGACCTGCTCTTGCGCACTGCCTTGCCATTTGCCCCAAGGGTTAATATTGGGCTGGATGATGCCCACCGAGACCGTTTTATGCGATTTGGTAA
>JAAFHM010000010.1 GCA_013298375.1 Ignavibacteria bacterium
CCAGATATTATCCAGCGTAAAGTTCTGACGATAAAAGAATTAAACAAAATACCAGGTCTATTTCCCCAAAATCAATTCCTTGTTTCAAAAATCGCTGATGAAAATCTTCGACAGGCGGAATCTATTCAAGAATGTAGAATTGCAGCGGATAAATATCCAATTCTTGCAAATCAAGCAGAGCAAAAAGCAGAAGCAATAGCCTTGAAGCTAAATACCGTCAATGCTTTAAGTGAATTTGTTAGTATCTTTCCTCGTGCTAAAAATCAAAACTCTATTGAAAAGAAAATAGTAGCACTTAAACTTATTGAATATCAAAATGCGTATAAGAATGCCGAAAGGCAAAATACATCTTTAGCGTTTACCTCATATATTAAAAAATATGATGGCGTTGCACCGAAAGAATTGGTTGAATCAGCACGTTTATTCGAGTATAGATTATCATATAAAGAATGCTCTTCAAGTCAACAATTTGCCACATTTATTTCAAAATATCGGGACTATGATCCAGAAAAATTGGTGCAATTTGCTAAAGTGGGTCAGTACAAAATATCTTATCAAGAATGTACAACATCTAATGATTTCAATGCCTTTATCGAAAAATATCAAAACTTCGATCCTGAAGATTTGTTAGTAACGGCAAAACAGAGGGCTTATGAGTTGATGTACAAAGAATGTCAGACTTCATATGATTATGGTCGGTTTATTGAAAAGTATAAAACAAACGATCCAAATAATTTTATCCCATCTGCGCAAGAACAGCAAAGTTATTTACGTGAACAGGAAAGATTAGAACAATTAGCAGAGCAAAAGAGGCGTGAGGAGCGGAGAAAACTTGAAGAAGAATTACGCAATACCAAATGGGTTTACGAAGTTCAAAAAGTCGAAGAGTGGTCATTTGAGCGTAATACGATAAAAAGTTCTTGTGAAAAGGATATAAAATATAAAGGGTATATAATTTTTAGGAAGCAAAATAGAGATGGCTCTCAAAGTTTAGAATCTGAATCTGTTCAGTATGAAGTTACTAATTTTAGTAAGATTACCAGTTTCCTTTCCAGTTTTTGTTCCGAAGAGTATAGTGTACAAATTTTTACTCCAAATCGAAGAAATGTAGATTTAATTTTTGGTAGAATGGAAAGATACAGTGAAAAATTTCCTTTAAATGAAAGCCTAGCTAGATGGGAGAGTTGGGAAGTAAAATCATTACCACAAAATTATTGGCAAAGCCTAAATACTCCTGCTGAAATATTACCACTGCTTATTCAATGCTATATTAGAGAAATCTTACAAAAGCCTAAAGATTGATTTCTTGAATTCACCGTTGATTGATTTTTTATTTTTATAACATGAATTTTCAAGCATCTGTAAACTTGAACGAGCAAGGTCGAAAAGTTCACATTGCTGGGCAATAGAAATTTCCCTCAATTCCGGCTCTATCAGCTGCCGACGTTTCTCTACCGACCATGCGGCAAGCCCAGTTTTTTTACCCATTCCAATTCCATCTGTAACTGACCGATGCGGGCATAGAGTTCTTTCTCCCGCTCACTCTGCTCTTGGCGTTCTTTAAGCACCAACTGCTTATCAAACACACTGGCGACTCCTTCTTTCAAAATAGCTTTCCATGCGCTAATTTGCGTGGATTGCAGCTGATACGCTTGGCTGAGTGAGTGGTTTTGTCCTCTTTCAAGGCTTCCAGCGCCACCTTTGCTTTGAATGATGCGCTGTGGGATGTTCGTGTTTTTGCCATTATTTCTCTATTCCTCCGAGATTTTCCGACTGAAATAGCACAAAATATTAATCTATGCTACCTGTTCAACAAAGCGGGGTCACATCTCATAGAAGCACAAAGCAGCGCTGAGAGGATAATCAATAATGATGCAAGGCGCATAGATAGTCAGGTTTGAATAAAACAAAGGGAGATTCACCCGAATATACGCAAAAGCGCCGAAAAAGACTACTTTTTCGGCGCTTTTGAATTGATTAGATTCAGGCAGAATTACTCTGCTGCTTTTTCTTCGGAAGCGGCTTCTGGTGCTACTTCTTCCGCTACGGTTTTTTCTGCGGCTTCTACTTGTGCAACGGCGGCAGCCACGCTTGCGGCTACTTGCTGTTGAACACGCTGTTGCGCCGGATTTTGCGGAACGTCTTTACGTTTTTTCTTGCGACCGAGTGTACGCTTCCCATCTTGGCTTTCTGCCCAGTCAACAAGTTCAATTACTGCCGTGCGACCACCGTCACCATGGCGAACGCCAGTTTTGATAATACGGCAATAACCACCGGGGCGATTTTCAACAACAGGCGCGATAGCATCAAAAAGTTCTTGCAAAACAGCTTTGTCTTTGATATACCGACCAACGGTGCGCCGTGCATGAACATCTATCGTATGACCATTTTGCAGTTGACCATTTTGCTCGGCGATATACGCATTTTTTGCCTTCGTGATAAGGCGTTCAACGAAAGGGCGCAATTCTTTCGCTTTTGCCTCAGTCGTAGCAATTTTTTTATGTTGCAACAGCGAGGTTGCCATGTTATTCAAAAGCGCTTTGCGGTGGCTCGCTGTACGCTTGAGTTTTCTACCGGAACGTAAGTGTCTCATGGAATGAGTACGGAAATAGAGTGTGAATGATTATCGCTAAAAAGCCGCACAAGAACTCGTTGACTTGCTTTTCACAAAGCAGAATATCAACGAAAACGAGCAAAAAAAGACGAAGCGCATCAAGGGTAATACCACTTGTTGGGCTTCATCACTATTTTAATCTTCTGCTGGTTGTTTTTCGTCTTCTTGCAGGTACTTCTCAACGTCCATACCGAAATGGAGGTTAAATTGCTGGACAATTTCTGTTAATTCAGCGAGTGATTTACGTCCGAAATTGCGGAACTTGAGCATATCGCCTTCTTGACGACGAACAAGGTCGGCAAGCGTTTTAATGCTGGCAGCTTTCAAGCAATTATGCGAACGAACAGAAAGCTCGAGGTCGTCAACGGAAGTATTGAGAATACGGCGCACACGAGCAAACTCTGCGTCACGTGATTCATCTTCACTTTCAGGTTCTTCTTCAAAATCAAAATTAATAAACAACTGGATATGGTCACGGAGAATACGGGCAGCCTGCTCCATTGCTTCTTCAGCAGAGATGGTGCCGTCTGTTTCTACGTCCATTGTGAGGCGTTCATAGTCGGTTTTTTGACCAACACGGAACGGCTCAATGCTATACTTGACGTTCTTAATTGGAGTGAATATTGAGTCAACAGGAATGGTATTGACAGGATATTCTGGGTCGCGGTTTTCATCGGCAGGAACATAGCCCTTGCCGCGCCCAATCATCAATTCAATTTCAATATCAGCATCTTTAGAAAGCGTTGCAATGTAATGATCATGATTCATCACCTCGACTTGATCGCTTGCTGTTTGAATGTCTTTTGCGGTAAATACGTGTGGTCCTTTAAGTCGAAAGGCAACTTGAGCGCCTTTTTTGTCCATCATTTTAAGACGAACACCTTTTAAGTTGAGGATTATCTCACACATATCTTCAATAACACCCGGAATGGTCTGAAATTCATGCAGAACACCACTCACACGGACAGCCACAATAGCTGCGCCATGAATTGAGGAAAGCAAGACACGGCGGAAGGAATTGCCAATGGTAACGCCATAACCGCCTTCAAGAGGCTGAAGAATAAATATACCGTGATTCGGAATTGAGTTTTCGTGTACAATAACACGCTCAGGCATTTGCATGGAAAGACTCATGGTGTGTGTCCTTTGTCCGTGAAGAATATACTAAATGAAAAATAAAGCGAAAGGGTCTATACAACAGCATAAAAGCACCGAGTGAACATTTGTGATGCACACACAGTACTTCCTTGCCGAAAAAAGATATTAGACTCTTCTGCGCTTTGGCGGACGGCAACCGTTATGCGGAACCGGTGTACGATCAAGAATGAGTTGCACTTCAAGACCGGATTGATTCAGCGCACGCACAGCCGCTTCACGACCGGAGCCAGGACCTTTGACAAAAACATCTAGTTTGCGCAACCCCATATCGTATGCTTCTTTAGCAGCATTTTCAGCTGATACTTGAGCAGCATAAGGAGTATTTTTTTTCGAGCCACGGAAGCCATTACGACCAGCAGATGACCAGCTAAGCACATTACCATAGACATCGGTAATGGTTACTTGTACATTGTTGAACGTAGCGCGAACAAAAGCTTTTCCATGAATATCGGAAACTGTTTTTTTCTTTGCGCGTTTCGCGTAGGTTTTAGCCATAGTACGTTAAGAGATGAGAAAGTATTATTGTAAATTTCTATATCAAGTAGAGAACGAGAATTATACAAAAGTAAGATGTATAATGCAACTAGCTTTTTAGACAACAGTAGCACAGGCAATTATGCCTGTGCTGCTGGAGTATAATGCTTCTGTAATAGAGTACCGAGATATAGCAAAAAGATATTATGGGGCAGACAAATTGCCAAGACTCAGCACAATAAGGATTACTTACGTGCAGCCTTCTTTTTGCCAGCAACGGTCTTACGGCGACCTTTGCGTGTACGGGAGTTTGTCCGTGTGCGCTGACCTCGAACAGGCAAGCCACGACGATGGCGCAAGCCACGATAGCAACCAATATCCATAAGGCGTTTAATATCAAGTGAGGTTTCACTTCTCAATTGACCTTCTACGCTATATTCGTTTTGGATGATTTGACGCAAACGCGCTACTTCTTCATCGGTGAACTCGGATACACGCTTATTTAC
This sequence comes from Ignavibacteria bacterium, assembly GCA_013298375.1. Lineage (GTDB taxonomy): Bacteria > Bacteroidota > Ignavibacteria > Kapaibacteriales > UBA4661 > PH2015. Next base: position 4,753 of record JAAFHM010000010.1, read on the forward strand.
GGGGACATTCGCCTTTTCGAGAATCTCGACTGAGCGGGTTTGACCTATCCCGTAGATGTATTGAAGCCCAATAAAAGCGTGTTTATTTTTGGGCAAATCGACGCCGGCTATACGTGCCAATTGGATACTCCTTATGAAAAATTAACCTTGACGTTGCTTATGACGGGGGTTTTTCTTGTTAATAACGTAAACTCTACCTTTGCGGCGGACGATTTTATCATCGGCGCTGCGCTTTTTAACGGAGGCTTGAACTTTCATTGCAATAATCCTTGATAATAATATCGTTAGTATCAGTTTTTAGATCAGTCAGCTAAAAGGGTACAGAACTGCAAATATACGACTATTTGTAACGATATACAACTCTGCCTTTTGTTAAATCGTATGGCGATAATTCCACGGTAACCTTATCGCCCTGAATAATCTTGATAAAATTCATCCGCATCTTACCAGAAACATGTGCAAGCACCTTGTGTCCATTTTCCAACTTTACAATAAACTGTGCGTTTGGAAGAGTTTCTTCGACAAGACCATCAACTCGTATTAAGCCTTGTTTTGCCATAGAAAAGATGCGTAAATGAAAAGTATAATTTCGGAGAGATTCTCTCTCTTAGTCCAATAATGTCAAAATAATCGGTGCTTCTTTTTCTTGAACAATAATGGTATGCTCAAAATGTGCAGAAGGCTTTCCATCAGAAGTTCGCACCGTCCAACCATCGTTATCAGTAAAAACCTTTGCCTTTCCTGCATTCACCATCGGCTCAATCGCTAAAGCCTGTCCAGGGCGCAGACGCACATTAGGATAGCTTTCACGGTGCATAAGCGGGGGGATAAAATTCGGTATAGAAGGTTCTTCATGAATCGTCTCACCAACACCATGCCCAACTAATTCTCGAACACAAGAAAAACCGTTTTTTTCAACGTGCTTCTGTATTGCACCAGATATTGAATATACTTTGTTTCTTCCTGTTGCCTGTTCCAAGCCCAGCATTAATGCCTCTTGTGTAACACGCATGAGTTTTTTCTTTTCTTCATCTACTTCGCCAATAGCAAAAGTATAGGCACTATCACCATGATAACCATTTTTATAGGCAAGACAATCGAAGGAAACAATATCACCTTCTTTGAGTACAGCATCTTTACTCGGAAGCCCATGAACAACAGCATCATTTACTGAGATGCACGTTGCATATTGATAAACAAGATAACGAGGCTTTCCGTTAGTATTATTTGTCCAAGGAACCTGATAGTTCTTAATCGAAGGCTTTGCACCTCTTGAACAGATATAATCATCAGCAATTTGATCTATCTCTATAGTGGCGACACCATGTTTCATTGATTTACTGACGAGCATGATTGTATCGGCAACTATCCGACACGCTTCTTCAATGTAATCAAGAGCAGATTTAACTTTTACCGACGGCGCACCAACCATAGCCGTTTATCCCTGAAAAGAACGAATAAAACCTGAATGAAATATTAAGTATTAACCCGGTGACTGGACATTGATGTTGCCAGAAGAACGACCACGCAGTTTGCCACTTTTCATAAAGCCATCATAGTGGCGCATGAGCAAGTAGGATTCAATTTGCTGTAAAGTATCTAAGGCAACACCAACGATAATTAACAAGCTTGTTCCGCCAAAGAACGAAGCAAATAGCGATGGAACAGCCAAAACATTAGAAACAAATACCGGCAAGATAGCAACAATAGCAAGGAAAATTGAACCGGGCAAGGTAATACGGGTCAAGATATTATCCATGTATTCAGCCGTTGGCGCACCAGGACGAACACCAGGAACAAAACCACCTTGTTTCTTCATATTATCAGCAACGTCTTTAGGATTGAACGCGATTGCTGTGTAAAAATAGGTAAAGAAAATGATCAATACTGCGTAGAATGCTGCATAAACAAAGGAACGATCACTCCATACACGCGCAAGCGTTGCTGCCCATTGAGCATCTGGAAAGAAACTCAGGATTGTACTTGGAATAAACATGATTGATTGTGCAAATATGATCGGCATAACACCAGCAGTATTTACACGAAGCGGGATGTATTGCGTGGTTCCACCATAAACCTTGCGACCAACAACACGTTTAGCATATTGAACTGGTATGCGGCGTGTACCTTGCGTCATCAATACGACAAGAGCAATTATTATTGCGAGTAATCCCAGCAAAATAACATCAACAATCCACACACGTGAACCAGCTTCAATAAGTTTAAACTCCTGCAAAAAAGCAACCGGCAACTGAGCGATGATACCAATAAAAATAATCAGCGAGATACCATTTCCAATACCACGTTCAGTAATCTGCTCACCAAGCCACATTAGAAAAATTGTCCCTGCGGTTAAGAGCGTGATTGCAGTAAAAGTAAAGAGAAAACCTGCATCTGGAACAACAGAACTCCCAGCAGCACCTTGAGTGCTAGATATTTTGATACTTACAGCCCATGCCTGCAAAGCTGCGAGAATAACGGTCGCAATTCGCGCATAGTTATTCAAGCGCCTACGCCCCTCTTCGCCTTCACGCTGCATACGCTGGAGTTCGGGAATAAATATCCCACCAAGTTGCAGAATGATTGTTGCTGAGATATACGGCATAATACCCAATGCAAAGATAGCAGCATTAGAGAATGCGCCTCCTACAAAGAGGTCAAAAAGACCAAACAAGGTATTTGAGCTTGAGGAATTTGCTGTTGCTGCCTTGAGAGCTGCTACATCCACACCTGGAAGTGTGATAAATGAGCCAATACGCACAACAAGCAACACTCCGGCGGTGAAGAGAATTCTCTGCCGGAGTTCTTCAATTCTGAAGATATTTTTGAGTGTTTCTATAATTCTATTCATGAACCGTTACCGTGCCTCCGGCTGATTCAATTTTGGATTTTGCGGATTCAGAGAACTTATGGGCGGATACTTTCAGCGCTTTAGAAATTGCACCATTACCCTAAATTTTGAGTGGTACATTGCTTTTGCTAATAACTCCAAGGTCGAACAGGACATCAAAATCAACGGTGTTATTCATAAACACACCCTCTGTTGCAAGTTCTTCTAAACGAGCAACATTGATACATTGATACTCAATACGAAATGGATTTTTAAAGCCATGCTTCGGTATGCGGCGATTGAGGGGCATCTGCCCGCCTTCAAAACTGCGTTTGCGCTTGAAGTTACTGCGGGATTGATGTCCTTTATGTCCACGTGTTGATGTTCCTCCATGACCGGAACCAGTGCCACGACCAATACGCTTTACATTTTTGCGTGAGCCGGGGCTATATGTCAAATTTCCAACGTGTTTCATTGATGTCAACCTTGAAGGATGATTATTACTCTGATATTTCTTCGACTTTAACAAGATGCTGAACAACATTCAGCATACCAAGCGTCGTAGCACTTTTGGGCTGTACAGTTATCGAATTTGGACGACCAAGCCCTAAGGCTTTGATAGTACGCTTTTGTGCTTCTTTACAGTTGATGATACTGCGCACTTGGGTAATTTTCAGCTTTGCCATAACGTAAAGTATGAAAGAGATTTCGTAATTCGCTTTGAGAAATCCTCAATGATGAGGAAGCGCGTTACCAATTTAGCCGAACATAACCTTACGCGCGTCAAGACCGCGACGTTCTGCAATGGTCTGCACATCTTGTAACTGCGTAAGCGCTTGGAATGTTGCTTTAACTGTATTATGGGGATTGGAAGAGCCAAGACTCTTGGTCAATACATCCTGCACACCAGCCATTTCCAAGACTGCGCGTACACCTCCAGAAGCAATAACGCCAGTGCCGGGAGTAGCGGGTTTGAGCAAAACTTTGCCAGCTCCAAACTTACCAAACACTTCATGCGGAATAGTATTTGCGTTAAGAGTAATTTTGACAAGGCTTTTGCGAGCAGCGTCCGTTGCTTTGGTAATTGCGTCGGCAACTTCATTTGCCTTGCCGAGACCATAGCCAACATGACCATTTCCATCACCAACCACAACGATAGCACTAAAGCCAAAGCGACGACCGCCCTTGACCACTTTCGCTGTTCTGGCAACGTTTACAAGTTTGTCTTTGAGTTCTAACTCAGATGCTTTCTGTCTAGCCACAGCAACACTCAATTAAATAGTGATAGTTTTGGATTACGATAGGGTTGTACACAAGTAGTATCTACTTCTGTGAACATTAGAAATGCAAACCAGCTTCACGAGCAGCATCAGCGAATGCCTTGACTCTGCCATGATAAATGTAGCCATTACGGTCAAATACAACACTTTTTACGCCAGCTGCCGTTGCACGCTTTGCAAGAAGCTCGCCAACCATTTTACTTACATCGGTTTTGCTTGTTGCAGATGCAACTAAATCTTTCAGTTCCTTGTCAGCGCTGGAAGCAGCCACAACGGTATGCATTTTTGCATCATCAATAACCTGAGCGTAAAAATGGCTTAGGCTACGATAGACACTAAGACGAGGACGTTCAGAAGTACCTTGTATTTTGCGGCGAACACTTTTTTTGCGGCGTTCACGACGCTCATATTTATTTGTGGTAATCATATTCTCAGACTGAACAAATGAAAATGGTCGAATCGTTGTAATCTATGTCTTTGTCATACAAACTGAACAAAGACGTAATGTAATCAATGAGATTGAGATTACTTGCCTTTACCGCCCGATTTACCAGCCTTGCGGACAATATGTTCACCCTGATAGCGAACACCCTTCCCTTTATAAGGCTCTGGCGGACGAAGTTCTCGTAGTTTTGCTGCAACTTCTCCAACAAGTTGTTTATCAATCCCTGTTACGCTAAATTGCGTTGCTGTAGCAGCCGCCAACGTAATACCTGGTGGGGGAATAAACAAAATGGGATGTGAATAGCCAAGAGAAAGATACAAGTTTTTACCACGCATTTCGACCTTAAAACCTACGCCCTCAACATCAAGGGTCTTAGTAAAGCCTTTGGTCACTCCATCAATCATGGACGCAACCATTGCGCGGGTAAGACCGTGCAAGGCGCGAGTATGCTTTTGGTCGGAGTCACGTGCAAAAGACATCGTACCATCTTTCATTTCATGAGAGATGCCCGTAGGAATTGCAAACTCAAGTTCGCCCTTCGGACCCTTCACCTTAATTTGTGTGCCATTCACAGCAACCTGTGCTTCTTTGGGAATGGTAATGAGTTTTTTACCGATACGAGACACGGCAATCTCTCCTTCAAATTCTTTATGAGTTCAAGTAAAATCGCAGAATACTGTTATGCCGCCAGAAGCAGCCAGTACGCATTTAATAAATCGTACAAAGGACTTCGCCACCGACATTGAGTTTGCGAGCCTCTTTATCAGTAATAACACCTTTTGGAGTAGAAAGTATCGCTACACCAAGACCACTCCGTACTCGAGGCGCTTCTGCTGAGGGCGTGTAACGACGCAGACCTGGTCGGCTGACACGAGCAATTTTATCAAACGGTGCCCGACCATTGAAATATCGGAGTGAAACGCGCAAAATATTTTGCTTGTTATCTTCGATAAGTTGATAATCCGCAATATAGCCCTGCTCCTTCATGATCTTTGCAATAGCAATCTTCATTTTGGATGACGGAACATCTAAGCGCTTATGACGAGCTTTAGAGGCATTACGGACACGAGTCAGAAAATCGGATATTGGATCAGTAACCTGCATTGTACTTGAGCAATTGATGATACTTTTTAGATAATTGTTTCGATGTTGCAAAGCAAATCACCAACTGGATTTGCGGATACCTGGAATCTTGCCGTCAAGAGCCAGTTCGCGGAATTTATTTCGCCCCAAACCGAATTTGCGATACACTCCTCTGCCACGACCGGTCAAGCTACAACGATTACGAAGACGTGTTGGTGCGCTGTTACGAGGGAGTTTCTGTAATCCCTCCCAATCACCTGCTTCTTTTAGTAAAGCGCGTTTTTCAGCATATTTATCGACGAGTTTCTGACGCTTTGCGTTGCGTGCTTTAATTGCTGTTGTTGACATAATCGTTTGAGGATAAGAAATAAATTCTTCGGTACTTACCTACATTACTTATGCGGCAGTTTCTTGTTGTTTACGGAATGGGAAACCAAATTCTTTCAAAAGAGCGTAGGCTTCCTCGTCTGTTTGAGCAGTTGTTACAAATGTAACATCCATGCCTCGTATCTTGGAAACTTTATCAACATCAATTTCCGGGAAGATAATCTGCTCTTTGATTCCCATAGAATAATTACCGCGCCCATCAAATGACTTATCCGAAAGTCCACGAAAATCCCGGATGCGAGGTGCAACAATGTTAATAAATCTGTCTAAAAACTCGTACATATGCGCTCTCCGCAGCGTCACACGACAACCAATTGGCTGATTGACACGAAGTTTGAAGTTAGAGATAGCTTCTTTAGCCAAAGTAACAGCAGGACGCTGACCAGTTATCAGTTCCATCTCCGTAACAGCAGATTGAACTATTTTTTGATCTTGCGTTGCGGCACCAACTCCCATATTGATAACAATCTTATGCAACTTGGGAACTTGCATCACAGAGCTATAATTAAACTTTTTCATAAGGGCTGGCACTACATTCTCTTTGTAGATTTTTGCCAAGCGAGCGTCTGGTGCTTTGGGGGCATTTTCTGGAAGACGACCGCCTTCAAATGAAAACTCTGCTTTTTTCGATTTTACTTGCTGTTGCTGCTTTGCCATAGCGATAAATATTCAAGAAGGAAAATAGTTTCTGACTGAAGAAGTACGGGAGTGTAAAGCATCTATCCTTTAGACTTCTTCGCCAGTGGTTCTTGCGATACGAACACGGCTTTTCTGTCCATCCTGTTCAACATTCTTTACTCCAAGACGTGTGGGATTACCTGCACCATCAAGAAGCAGAACATTAGAATAGTGAATTGGCATTTCGCGCTCAATAATTTGCCCCTGCTGCGCATTTGGGGTCGGACGTGTATGGCGTTTACGAACATTCACACCCTCAACAATCAGGCGCATCTTTTCTGGCAAAAGCTGGATAACACGACCTTCTTTGCCTTTATCATTTCCAGCAATAATGCGAACAGTGTCGCCTTTTTTAATTTTGAGTTTCATATCAGGTCAAAAGAATAAATATCTTCATCAAATTCATGCTTACCTCGTTTAATTCTCAGGACAAGCAACGCATTTGGTTGCTTTATCTTTAAAGAACTTCCGGCGCGAGAGAGACAATTTTCATAAAACTCTTGTCGCGTAGCTCACGAGCAACTGGACCAAAAATGCGCGTACCACGAGGCTCACCTTGATTGTTTAAAAGCACAGCTGCATTTTCGTCGAAGCGAATATACGAGCCATCTTTCCGGCGAATCTCTTTTTTTGTACGAACAATCACGGCGCGAGATTTATCACCTTTTTTTACACCCGCGTTTGGGATAGCATCTTTTACTGACACAACGATAATGTCGCCAATTCCAGCATAACGCTTTTCGTGTCCGCCTAAAACTCGAATACAGCGAACTCTTCTTGCGCCGGAATTATCGGCAACGACGAGGTTTGTTTCTTCTTGAATCATCGCAAATTACGCTCACTTTCTGGTGAAAAATAGTCGCAGGTGAAAAAATTACTTCGCACGCTCAAGTACTTCAACCAATCGCCAGCGCTTATGAGCGCTTAAAGGACGAGTTTCCATGATACGAACCGTATCACCTTCGCTGCAAGTATTCTCGGCATCATGAGCCATGAACTTGGTTGTCTTCTTGAAGTACTTTTTGTAGAGCGGATGCGCTACTTGACGTTCAACAGCAACAATAATTGTTTTGTCCATTTTTTTGGCACTAACAACTTTGCCGATTTTCACTTTGCGTCTTCCGCGTTGAGTCTGTGTTTGTGTCGTTTCCATGTTGGAATCCATGTTGGCTTAATCGTTATTTTGAACGTTCACGCTCACCAATAATGGTGTTGATCCGAGCAATATCTTTGCGAAGGGTCGCCAAGTATGCTGTATTTTCCAGTTCGCCGAGCGTCTTTTTGAAACGAAGATTGGTCAGTGTTTCTTGCGCATCTTTCAAATTCATCGCCAAATCGGCATCATTTAGTTTGCGCAAGTCTTCAGATTTACGAGCTTTCATTGTCTTTTGCTCCTTTAGTGATGCTCTTGCGCGTCAATGCGCGTTACAAATTTCGTTTTAATTGGCAATTTATGAGAAGCAAGACGCATTGCCTCCATCGCCTTTTCTTTTGGTACGCCGTCCAATTCAAAGAGAATACGACCCGGCTTGACGACAGCAACATAGTATTCAGTGCTACCTTTACCGGAACCCATTCGCACTTCGGCTGGCTTCTTGGTGTACGGCTTATCAGGAAAGATACGAATCCAAACTTTACCATCACGGCGAAGATAACGGTTAATAGCGATACGCGCCGACTCAATTTGACGGTTGGTAATCCAAGCCGGTTCAAGCGCTTTCAAGCCAAACGTGCCGAAAGCTACTTGTGAGCCGCGATACGCTTTACCTTTCATTCTACCGCGCTGAGTTTTACGGTATTTTACTCTTTTGGGTAACAGCATGATATTTCCTTAATGCTTTTAATGCGTAGTTGCTAAGTTCAAGTGTGCTTTTTTGCTATGCTGAATGTCTCTAATGTTCAATCAAGGAGCAAATCAGCGCGAAGATTTCGAGTTCCCAGCAGGAACTGCTGGCTTTTCCTGATACATAGAGGCACTTCCGCCCAAGACTTCACCAAGACAAACCCAAACTTTGATGCCAATGGCACCATAAATTGTTTGTGCAGTGCCCGTTGCATAGTCAATATTTGCGCGAAGAGTATGCAAAGGGACTCGCCCTTCACGATACTGTTCCATGCGAGACATATCAGCTCCACCCAAACGACCATTGCAAACTATACGTACTCCCTCAGCACCCATGCGCATTGCTGCACTTACACCTTGTTTCATTGCACGTCTGTAGGATATACGCCCCTCTAACTGTTGAGCGATGGTGTCTGCCACAAGTTGCGCATCAATCTCAGGACGCTTTATTTCGCTGATAAGTATTTTCACCTCTTTGGAGGTAATTTTCTTTAACTCTTCTTCAAGTTGCGCAATTTCCTTACCTGAGCGCCCAATAACAACACCTGGGCGGGAAGTTTTAATGGTGAGGCGAATTTGCTTTGGTGTACGCTCAACAATAATACGAGAGATACCCGCTTTCTTCAGACGTTCATGCAGATATTTGCGTACCATTATATCCTCAGAGAGCTTGCTGGCGAAATTCTTCTCATCGAACCAGTTTGCATCCCAAGCGCGAATGATTCCAAGACGGAAACCAATGGGGTTAGTTTTCTGACCCAAGGCTAATCTCCTAATAATCGAAATTGTACGTTGTAAATAATTAGCTGACGGATTGAACGACAATAGTCAAATGATTCATGCGCTTACGAATACGATAAGCACGTCCCATTGGAGCAGGGCTTATTCGTCGAAGCATTGGACCACCATTAACAAACGCTGCCGCTACCTTTGCATCATCCATGTCAAATCGAGCATTTTCATGCTTATCTTCGAGATTTGCGTAGGCAGAGCGAAGCACGAACTCCGCATCGCGTGCTGCGTGTTTAGGGTTAAATTTAAGCAAAGCCATTGCCTCAGCAACGCTTTTGCCCCGAATCATATCAATAACAAGACGCATTTTGCGGGGCGAACCCGGAAGAAAACGCTTAGTTGCTCTTGCTTCAAACTTTTGCATTGGTGTAACCTTTGGAAAAATTATTTGCCTTTAAGATCTTTTCTGTTGCCGGCATGACCTTTGTAAGTGCGTGTCGGCGCAAATTCACCAAGTTTGTGTCCGACCATATTCTCGGTAACATAAACAGGGATAAATTTATTCCCATTATGCACCGCGAATGTATGACCGACAAACTCAGGAGCAATGGTCGAAGCACGCGACCACGTTTTAACAACAACTTTTTTGTTGGACGCATTAAGAGCGCTGACTTTCTTTGCCAGCTTAATGCTGATAAAAGGTCCTTTTTTAAGCGAACGTGCCATTGTTAGGTTATTCTAAAGTGTTTACGTGGTAAGAATTTACTTCACTCTGCGACGAACAATGTCTTTGTCGGATGATTTACGTTTTTTACGGGTTTTCAAGCCTTTAGCAAGTTGCCCCCATGGCGAGCGAGGATGTTGACGACCGCCACCAGATTTTGAGCGCCCTTCACCACCACCCATTGGGTGATCGACGGGATTCATCGCCATACCGCGTGACTGAGGTCTTACGCCGAACCATATCATACGGCCTGCTTTGCCATACGAAATATTTTCGTGGTCTGCATTGCCGATTGTACCTAAAGTTGCCATACAACTTACAGGCACTAACCGAACTTCGCTAGAAGGTAACTTGATTTGGGCATTTTTTTCATCACGGGCAACTAAAACAACCGCATTACCAGCGCTTCTCGCAATTTGCCCACCTTTACCCGGCTTCATTTCAACATTATGAATGAACGAGCCTACGGGAATCTTTGCAAGCGGAAGAGCGTTTCCATCACGGATTTCAGCCGTTGGTCCCGATTGAAGAATATCACCGACTTTTATTGAAGCAGGGGCAATAATATAACGAAGTTCGCCATCATCATATTTCAAAAGAGCGATTCGTGCAGTCCGGTTCGGATCATATTCAATAGCTTCTACTCGCGCGTTAATACCATGCTTGTTTCGCTTAAAGTCAATAATCCGATAACGGCGCTTATGACCACCACCTCTGTGGCGCGATGTAATCCGTCCAGTATTGTTACGACCACCTGACTTTTTAAGAGGAGCCAAAAGGCTTCTCTCTGGTGTTGACTTTGTTATTTCCTCAAACGTACTTACAGAATAGAAGCGCGTTCCCGGTGTAATCGGTTTAAGTTTGCGAAGAGCCATAATTCTAGATTCGTTTTAGAGCGAAGATTGGATACGGTTGGGCAATTTCAGTAAAGATTATTCGTTAGCGCCTGTACCGATGTCGATGGTCTGTCCGGTTTTAAGCGTAACGTATGCCTTTTTGCGGGCTGCCGATTTCCCTGCAAAGCGACCTCTTTTTGTAAATTGAACAGTCCGCTTAGGACGTACGCGAATCGTACGAATGCTAATAACATCCACAGTGAACTGATTTTCTATTGCTTTACGAATCTCAATTTTATTCGCCTTGACGTCAACTTCAAAAGCGTATTGACGAGAAGTATTAAGTTTCGTAGCTTTTTCGGTGATAATGGGTCGTTTCAGAACTTGCATCGTAGTTTCCTCGTAATTGACCTTTACTCTGCAAAGGTTTTGATAAGGACATCAACCGCGCTTTTATGAACAAGAACTTTCTTGTTGCTCAGGATGTCATATGTTGAGATTTTGTCAGCAACTTGCGTTGTAAGCCGTTCAATATTACGCGAAGAAAGATAAACATTATCATTACTTGCTGGAAGCAAATGTAATACCTTTTGCCCTGTAAGATTGAGTGCTGAAAGAACTTCAGCCATTTGCTTTGTCTTAATTGAAGCAAAATTCAAATCTTCAACAACGACAAAGTTACTTTCTCGCACACGAAGAGTCAGAGCAGATTTACGCGCAAGGCGAACAACTTTCTTTGGCAACTTTACTGAATAGGTATGTGGGCGAGGACCAAAGACCGTACCACCACCAACCCACAATGGAGAACGAGTCGAACCGGATCGCGCCGTACCGCGACCTTTTTGACGCCAAGGCTTTTTACCACCACCAGAGACTTCAGCCTTTTCTTTGGCTTTATGCGTACCCTGACGTTGATGAGCGAGATATTGGCGAACAGCAAGATACATTGCGTGCTCATGCGGCTCAACATTGAAAATTGAGTCTGGAAGTTCTACTTGTCCAGAAACTTTACCGTCTTTTGAAAAAACATCAGCTTTCATAATCACATTTCCTTCAAGGTATTCCGTTTGAGGAATTCTTCAAGCTATATTCGAGAGTTAAATCTTAGTTCTGATTATAGTTTTACAATCTCAACGATTGTATTGGGAGCGCCTGGGATACTTCCTTTAACGATAAGGAGATTGGATTCAGGGACGATACGCAAAACTTTCAAGTTCCGTACGGTAATCCTTTCACCACCCATACGACCTGCCATGCGCATACCTTTGAATACACGCGAAGGAAAGGACGAAGAACCAATTGAACCGGGGGCGCGAGGTCTATCTGATTGTCCGTGCGTTGTCATACCAATTCCACCAAAATGGTGGCGCTTTACAACACCTTGAAAACCACGTCCTTTAGACTCACCTGAAATTTTTAACTTGTCTCCAACAGTAAAGTCAGCAACAGTTAGCTCATCACCAACCTTGACCTGCTTTTTAACGTTGCGAAACTCACGAAGATAGCGCCTAAATTCTACTTTTGCCTTTGCGAAGTGCCCCGCAAGTGGCTTATTGACTTTACGAGCCGGGATTTGACCAAAGCCAATCTGCACAGACTCATATCCATCATTTTCTTTCGTGCGCACTTGCACGACTGGGCAGGGACCAGCTTCTATAACAGTGCATGGAATATAATCTCCAGCTTCTGTAAAAATACTTGTCATGCCTATTTTTCTGCCGAGTAATACACTCATTGTTGTTTGGCTCCTTAAACTTTGATTTCAACATCTACGCCGGCAGGTAATTCCAAGCGCATAAGGGAATCCACTGTTTTTGGCGTGGAATTCAGAATATCAATAAGACGCTTATGAGTGCGTGATTCAAACTGCTCACGCGACTTTTTGTCAACGTGAGGAGAACGCAGGACGGTATAAATTTGCTTCTCAGTCGGGAGCGGAATCGGTCCGGAAATCACGGCACCGGTTTGCTTCACTGTACGAATGATGCGCTCAGCCGACTTGTCAATCAAATTGTGGTCGTAGGACTTCAGCTTTATCCGAATTTTCTGACGTGCCACGTTATTGCCTCTTTCAGTGAAACCTTGTAATGCGAATTTGTGGTTTGAGAGAACAATGCGAAAGCAGTTTTAACCTATGCTTTGACTGCCTTCGCATTTTCCCGTGCCTTTATCCAAGGCATATTAAATTTTACTCAAGAATTTTCGTAACAACGCCAGAGCCTACCGTGCGACCACCTTCGCGGATTGCGAAACGAAGTCCTTCTTCCATAGCGATTGTCGTAATAAGTTCGATGCTCAAATTATCAAGGTTGTCACCAGGCATAACCATTTCCGTACCGCCAGGAAGTGTCGCAACACCAGTTACATCCGTTGTACGGAAGTAAAATTGAGGGCGATAACCATTAAAGAACGGCGTATGACGACCACCTTCCTCTTTGGACAATACATAAACCTGAGCAGTGAATTTTTTATGTGGGGTAATTGAACCTGGTTTTGCAAGAACCATACCGCGCTCAAGCTCGTTTTTATCAACGCCGCGCAGAAGCAAACCAACGTTGTCGCCTGCTTGACCTTCATCAAGCAACTTGCGGAACATCTCAATACCCGTAACAATTGTCTTTTTATTCAAGCCAAGACCAATAATCTCAACTTCTTCGTTCACTTTAACGATCCCGCGCTCAATACGTCCCGTTCCTACGGTTCCACGTCCTGTAATCGAGAATACGTCTTCAATCGGCATCAAGAATGGCTTATCAACAGCACGCTCCGGCATTGGAATATAGCTATCAACAGCATCCATAAGCTCATAAATACATTTCAAGCGCTCGTCGTCGGGCTTCACAGCAGGATCAGCACCAGCATCAAGAGCCTTGAGAGCAGAGCCTTTAACGATTGGCGTATCATCGCCAGGGAAATTGTAGCGCGTAAGCAACTCACGAATTTCCATTTCAACAAGTTCAACAAGCTCTGGATCGGCAATATCAATCTTGTTCATAAACACTACAATACGAGGCACACCTACCTGACGAGCGAGAACGATATGCTCACGTGTTTGCGGCATAGGACCATCGGTCGCAGCTACAACAAGGACAGCACCATCCATCTGTGCAGCTCCAGTGATCATGTTCTTAACGTAATCAGCATGACCAGGACAGTCAACGTGCGCATAGTGGCGTTTTTCTGTCTCATACTCTACGTGCGCAGTAGCGATGGTGATCCCACGTGCCTTTTCTTCGGGCGCGTTATCAATCGAATCATAACCACGGAACTGAGCATTGCCTTTTTTTGCAAGACCAGCAGTAATAGCAGCCGTCAAGGTTGTTTTACCATGGTCAACGTGTCCGATTGTACCGACATTCACGTGCGGTTTATTGCGCTCGAATTTCTCTTTAGCCATTGTAGTAGCTCCTCAATGCAGTGAAAAATTGTGAAAGAGATAAAAAATGTATTTGAATTCTTTTTTAGAACGACGGCAGCCCTAGAGCCTGCTCATAATGAGAAAATTTCATTGTGTAAGACGCACGCCCTTGTGTTATTGAGCGCAATCGCGTCACATATCCGAACATTTCAGAAAGCGGTACAAACGCTTTAATAACCTGTAAATCCCAACTTTGCTGGGCTATTCCTTCGATTTTACCACGACGAGAACTTAAATCTCCAACAACATCGCCCATATTTTTATCTGGCGTTACAACTTCAATTTCAAACACAGGTTCAAGTAGAACTGGCGAAGCATTTCTTATAGCTTCTCGAACTGCATTAGAACCTGCTATGGTAAAAGCAACATCACTTGAGTCACCTTGTTTATACGAACCACCAACAAGCTCAACCTTCACATCCACAACGGGATAACTCATTAACGGTCCATTTTGCAAGCCTTGCCTTATGCCGCTTTCAACCGATGCAACAAAATTTGTCGGAAGCACCGATGGCGACAACATATTTTCAAAGACAATTCCTTTGCCAACGTCATTTGGAGCAACAACGAGTGTGATATGTGCAAACTGCGCTTTTCCTCCTATTTGGCGATCCAACACCTCATTGTGTTGAACAGAAGTAGTAGCAGTCTCACGATAGGCCACTTGAGGCTTACCAACATTCACACCCACACCAAACTCACGCTTCATACGATCAACCATAATTTCAAGCTGTAACTCACCAACACCACTGATGAGTATTTGCCCGGTCTCTTCGTCTGTTTTGAAGCAAAATGTTGGGTCTTCGTCCGTTAGTTTTTGCAGTGCATCGCTAAGTTTTTCTTGATCGGCAAGAGTTTTCGGCTCAATAGCTTGGTTAATTACTGGCTCGGCAAACTCTATTTTTTCGAGGAGAATTGGATGGGCTGCATCACAAATCGTATCACCTGTTCGTGCGCTCTTCAAACCAACTACGGCAACTATCGAACCTGCGTACTCTTCTTCGACATCTTCTCGTTGATTTGCTCGCATACGAAGCAAACGACCGATGCGCTCTTTTTTTCCGGTTGTAACATTAAGCAGGTAATCACCTGTTTTAATTGTACCAGAATATACACGCAAGAATGTCAAACGACCAGAAAACTGATCGGAAACAACTTTGAAGGCAAGCGCCGCAAACGGCTCGGCATCTTGAAAGTTGCGATACAACTCCTCGTGCGTATCAAGACTATACCCTTTTACGCCGCCTATATCTAGTGGGGACGGCAGGTACTCAATGATGGCATCCAACAATTGCTGAACGCCTTTATTCTTGAAAGAGGCACCACAAAGAACTGGAGTAATCTGTGCTTGAATTGTTCCTTTACGAATCGCTGAAATCACCTTGTCATTAGGCAAGTCACCATGATCAAGATAAAGACTTAACAGAGCATCATCAAGTTCAGCAACAGATTCAACAAGCGCCGAACGATACTCTTCTGCTTGACTAAGCACACTTTGAGGTATTTCTTGAATATCGAAGGTTAAACCCAACGACTCTTCTTCAAAAATCAAAGCCTTCATCTGAAGCAGATCTACAACACCTATAAAATCATCACCCGAGCCGATTGGCAACTGCAAAACAATTGGACGCGCACCAAGCTTCTCCTTCATCATTTGCACAACACGGAGGAAATCAGCGCCTATACGATCCATCTTATTAACAAATGCTATTCGCGGAACCTTGTATCGCTCTGCTTGTCGCCAGACAGTTTCAGATTGCGGCTCAACGCCACCAACCGCACAATACAACGCAACAGCACCATCAAGAACCCGTAGCGACCGCTGTACTTCAACAGCGAAATCCACATGACCGGGAGTGTCAATCAAGTTAAATTGACAATCTTTCCACTGGCAATACGTAGCAGCAGAACTAATAGTAATCCCGCGCTCACGCTCCTGATCCATAAAATCCATCACGGCAGTACCGTAATGCACTTCACCCATCTTATGGACAACACCAGCATAAAAAAGAATGCGTTCGGTTGTTGTTGTTTTACCTGCATCAATGTGAGCCATAATGCCAATGTTTCGTACCTTTTCTATCGGTGTCACACGCGGCATAATCTCAACCTTACACAAAGAAACATTTCTATCAAAGAACGAATTTTCTATACTAACTCAATCACCACTTAAAGTGCTGAAAAGCCTTGTTAGCTTCTGCCATACGATGCATATCGTCACGCTTTTTAATAGCAGTGCCTTCACCATTCGCAGCAGCAGTCAACTCATTTGCCAAACGCTGCGCCATGGATTTATCACGACGCTGACGAGCAGCACCTTTCAACCAACGAATAGCAAGTGCAACACGGCGAGCCTCTGGAACCTCAGAAGGCACTTGATAGGTAGCGCCACCAACACGGCGAGCGCGAACCTCAACCGCAGGCGCAACATTTGCCATTGCCTTGCGAAAGAACTCCAACTCATCTTGACCCGTTTTTTCACGGATAATATCAAGAGCGCCGTACATAATTTTTTGCGCAGTCAGTTTTTTTCCGTCGTACATAATACCGTTGATGAATCGCGTAATGATTACATCTTTATACTTCGGATCTGCCGGAGTCGGAAAACGTTTTGCTCTTGCTTTTCTCATTGCTTCAAAGTGTAAAATCTAGTGAGATTTTGTATTCAAAAGTTATTATTCAACTTACTTTTTCTTACCAGTTGCCGCAGGAGCAGCACCGGGCTTAGGACGCTTCGCACCATATTTAGAGCGAGCCTGCTTACGATCTTTCACGCCCTGCGTATCGGCAGTTCCACGAATAATATGATAACGAACACCAGGAAGATCTTTCACACGACCACCACGAATCATCACGATTGAGTGCTCTTGCAAATTATGACCTTCACCAGGAATATATGCCGTAACTTCAATTTGATTTGACAAGCGCACACGCGCCACTTTGCGCAAAGCAGAATTTGGCTTCTTCGGTGTCGTCGTATAAACGCGAGTACAAACACCGCGCTTTTGTGGACACGAATCTAACGCAGGAGATTTACTTTTATACTCAACTACGGTTCTACCTTTGCGGATAAGCTGATTAATTGTAGGCATAACGTCCTAGAATTTCTGTCATTAGTAAGTTTGGAATCAAATACTTCGTTGCGAATTGCAGCATCATGTGTGATTCAAGTGAGCATCAAAATTACGATACTTTTCTTTCCTGTGCAAATCTTTTTTATATTTTTCTTGTTATTATTCTAGCACTGCCTCACTAAATTCAGGCATAAACCCTGTATTTATCGGCACTGAAGCAGGTTATTCTTTTTTTTATTTTTCGCTGAAAATCATAAAAAAATGAAAATTTGTAGTAGATTGCTGTTTCACTATTCATCATTATTCGCAACAACTATGTCCATTCAACGCCTCGCACTCCGTATTGCAACGATACACTTTATCATAAGCCTCTTTGCTTTATACATTTTGGTAGCCTTTGAAATGCCGGGTCGCCCGATGCCAATTGCCGGGACAATATTCACAGCTATCTGGGGAATACTCAATCCGCCTGTTTTTCTTGCACGAAAAGGTATGGAATGGTATAGCGGACTAGCTCTTGCTTTCTACGCGGTGCTTGCCCTGCAAGTTTGTATGTCGGTTGGGGTGTATTTCGGCATTCTTTGGCTCCACGATATTCGCAAAAAGTCATTAAAAGCCTGATATTATCGGAGATTCCACTCTTTAGATGTCAATTCTCAACATATCCTTTGGTGAGGCTTGTCTGACTGTCGCGTGATGTTCTGCCGCCTCATTGTTGAGTAATTCGCCGTGATAGCCATTTCGAGGCAACTGATAAGCACCAAAGGTTGACGACGTAGATATTTGCTGCGTATCTGCCGGATCCAAACGGAAGAACCCAAGCAAAGACTGTAGATTTCCCATAAGGTGATGCAAACGTGATATGTGGCGTTGAATCTGGCTTATATCCTGCCCCGATTCTACGGCAATATGCTGAATCGTGTCAATTGTCTGCACAATCCCCAAACTCAAGACAACCTGCTGTTCACTTGCCTCGGCAATATTCTTCACAACGCTTGAGACATTCTGCGTATGCTCAATAATTTGCTGCAAGCGCTCTCCAGCTTGACGAGTTACTGCCTCGCCGCGCTCAACGCGCTCTTTGCCTGAACGCATTGTTAGAATAGCGGTATCTGTATCGCGCTGGATATGCGTAATCATCATGGTTATCTCTTTTGTTGCCTTTTGTGTTCGCTCGGCAAGTTTGCGCACTTCATCAGCAACTACCGCAAAACCCCTTCCCTGATCGCCTGCACGCGCCGCCTCAATAGCAGCGTTCAATGCTAATAAATTTGTTTGGTCAGCAATCTCCTCAATGACTTGAACAATATCACCAATTGCTTGACTACTCGTCCCAAGCTGCATTATCGCATTGGCAGAACTATTGACCACGCCGCCAATCATGCTCATTTCTTGAATCATTTCGCGGACGGTCGTCTCACTGGCGGTCGCATCCCTACTTGCTTGTTCGGCATCATACGCCGCAAGCATCGTTTTTTGGGTATTCTGCGTAATTGTCGCATTCATATCGCCTACGGTGAGTGACGCAGCCTCCATTTCACCGCTTTGCTGGGCTATGCCACTAACGATGTGCGAGGTTTTATCCAATATCTCTTGTGTCGCTAAGGCTGTTTGTTCGGCTGCATCCGTCACTTTGTCAACAATCAAGCGAATATTTGCCACAGCAGCATTAAAGCCACTATAAAGCCGGATAATATCATCATTCTCGCCATCTTGGATAATAATATTTGCTGTCAAATCCCCCTCAGCAAAAGCGTGGATATTCCGAAGAATAATTTCGACAATCTCACTTAAACGCTGCTTTTCTTCGGATATTTCCTCAACAGCCGCATCGACCTTCGCTTGAACACTTGTTTTTTCATCTTGCAACTCTTTCATCGTTTGCCGAATATTATCCGTCATCTGTTCAAAAGAGTTTGCTAAATCCTGAATTTCATCATTGGTACCGATTCTGTCAGCCTTGATGTTGTAATTTCCCCGAGCAATTTCCGAAGCAGCTTTTTGCAAAACATTCACCGGACGAGTAATAATGCGGCTGAGGAACAAAGCAATTGCGACACTCAAAATAATAGTCAAAACAATAACAATCCCTGACGAAGCCAAATAGAGCGATGCACGAGAAGATTTTTCTGCTGCCATTTGTTTCAGAATAGGGCGTACAGCTTTCACATAGTCTTTGAAGCCCGCACGATTGACTTCCATACTTTTGGCGACTGCTGCTAAGTCTGCTATCTTGCCTAAACAGGCTTCGGTATGCTGCAAAAACTCTGTTTGTTTTGCCGTATTTACCATTGAGGCTTTACCTTGTAAGTAGCGCAGAACCTCGACAAACTCTTGCTCTGGCTTTTTAGTCTTTTTACCAATTAAGGCAGCATCGGCAAGATCCCGCAACTTTGCTCGGCAAAGCAAAAGAGCCATCCTAAAATCCTGTGGAGTATTCTCATCGGAACAAGCCGCAGCCTGATTCAAACGCGACTGTACCTCGCCGACTATTCCAGCAGTATCGGCTAAACCAATGAGTCCGTACATTGTCACCGTCGAGTCAAAACTCCGGCGATAATTGTACAACGCTGTATCTAAGCGCCTTCCGATTGGCTCGCTGCTAAAATTATTGACCAACGAATCACACGTCTTCATGGTCGAATCAAGGCGTAGAGCGTACTTCATCTGCCGGAACGTGATAAAATCAAGGTCATGCTGGCGGGCTTGTAAAAATTGAATTTCTATCATTCGCACTGTTTCGCGCTCACTCAAAGCACGATTCGACAGCAGCGCAAACCCACTGACAATCAGCGTAAAGAGCAGCATAATCCCTGCCATACCCAAGAGTTTGCGCGAAAGCGTCAAGCGAAAATTTTGCATCGTATCCCTTAAATTGATGTTCGTGATAATGTCAACGTGATGACCGTCAGTTGCTTCTCTCCAATATCAAGAGCATTGAAGCGTTCTTAATTGTACAGCCTACAAAATTACAAGGTTTTTCTTTCACCGCCAAGCCCTCATTATGAAAACACTTACCGTACACCGCATTGCAATAGGGCTTCTTATTTGCAGCGCAATCATCCTCGCGGCGGCTCCGCATTGCTTCGCCGCACCAAACAGCAACACCTTGAGCGATTCTCTCAATACAAGTCGGATTCAGATCAATAAAACAGCGATGTTCACCCTAGGCGCATGGTCACTGGGGAATATGACTGTCAATGGCACACTGCTAGCATTGCAAAGCAATATCCCCAGCGAAAATCGCCCCTCATCATACTATTTTCAGCAAATGAATGTTTTTTGGAATGTCGTCAATCTTGGGCTGGCGGTGGGCGGGCTGTACGGCGCTTTCACCGAAAACTCTCATGGAATCTCACTTTTTGAGACAATCAATCAGCAAGCGAGTATTGAACGAATTTTGCTGCTCAACGCCGGATTGGACGTGGCATACATAGCCGCAGGCGCATGGATGCTGCAACGTAGCAAGAACACCAACGACAATGCCGCTCTCTGGCAAGGCTACGGGCAATCACTGATTCTACAAGGCGCATTTTTACTGCTATTTGACGCAGTTGTTTATGCTATTCATCACACAACAAGCGAACCCCTCTTGCGGGAAATTCTCCGCTCTGCGTCCATTGGAATACGTCCGGGATCGGGATTAGAGCTAGGCTTTACGCTACGATTGTGATGATTTGGCGTTGGGGAAAAATTTCGTGAAAAGTTCTTTTGGGAAGCGCTTTGATTTGCGTAGATTATTTGGTGATAATTTTTTTTTCAATGGCTCTGATGCCGCCTCAATACGGAGTTTGCTATGAGTTTTCAGCATAAATATCCGCTCGACGACCGCACATTTGTTGAAGTGTCCCGTGAGCAAATTGGCGACACATGGACTTCACGGATTATGCTCAATCTCTACGCCACCGACGCGCCCGAAGCGGGAGAAGCGAGTTACACCGAAGTTGCCAGAATGATGCTGCGCTCTCTCGAACCTATCGTTGAGCAGTTTAGCAATCACGATTTCGTTCAACATGGCTTAAAATCAGTACTGCCGGGCAAGGGCTATGCACACAAACTCCATGATTTTCTTATTTCGCATCATAATAGTTTTCCTTTTCCCATCGAAAACGTTTACTCTACCGAGCCGAGCATTGACAATATCTATTTCGTCCAACGCAACCAGCCACGATTGTACATTTCGGAAAGTGCCATAAAATTCTGGAATAAGCGTGTTGCCTTTGGGAAAGCCGAGTTATTGTCGGACATCAAGCGATACCGCATCAAATGGTAATTCTGGCGTTGTTTATCCATCAATGATTCCAACTCAAATTTTTACACTATGCCCAACGCGATGCTGAATCACGACCTTCTCCGTGCCGCCCACGCCGTACACGAGCCGATGCGCCAAATCAGGCGCGATTTGCATCGCAATCCCGAATTATCCTTTCACGAATACGAGACAAGCAAGCGCATTCAAGCCCGTCTTGCGGAATTACAGATTCCCTTTCATGTCATGGCAAATACTGGCGTGGTCGCTCATATCGGCGCAGGAGACCGATGCGTGGCGCTTCGGGCTGATATTGACGCGCTGCCAATTCAGGAAGAATCCGGCGTAGAGTATAGTTCCACAAAGCAAGGTGTGATGCACGCTTGCGGGCATGATGCTCATACGGCTATGCTTCTGGGCGCAGCACAGATGCTCAAAGAGCGCGAAACCTCCGAAGGCTCATCATCGCTGGGCGGCGTGATAAAACTTATTTTTCAACCCGGTGAAGAAATGTCTCCCGGAGGCGCTTCGATTATGATTCGTGAGGGTGTACTTCAAAACCCTCGCCCCGAAGCCATTTTTGGGCAGCACGTCAACCCCGATGCTACCTGCGGAACGGCTGCTTTTGTGAGCGGAATGATGCTTGCGGCGACCGATGAACTTTACTGGACAATTCATGGAAAAAGCGGACACGCCGCCCAGCCGCACAACGCCACCGACCCCGTACTTATGGCTGCGCATCTTATCACCCAGCTTCAAACACTGGTTTCACGCCGTTTGAACCCCTTTGCACCTGGCGTTTTATCCATCTGCACCGTTCATGGTGGTCACGCAACAAATGTCATTCCCGATACGGTAGAACTTTCTGGTACACTGCGCTCCATGAACCAAGCATGGCGCGAAGAGGCATTGCGGGTCATTCGGGAACATACGGAATTGCTGGGCGCATCGCCACTTTTCG
>JAAFHM010000018.1 GCA_013298375.1 Ignavibacteria bacterium
CTAATTTTGTGCCGTCGGGCGAAAAGCGCGTCGTTTCATCTTTCACACCTTTGGCAATACTACGAAATTCGGCTGTTTTCGTATCGAACACCACCAAATCATCGCCAAAGTCAATGTACGCTTGTGTTCCGGCGGCATTGAAGGTAAGCGGTGGTACGTTTTCTGTTCCGCGAAGTGCTTTCAGACTGGTGCGGGCTTTTGCCATATCAAAAAGCGGGGTGCGCTTGCCTGTTTGCGGATTCAGTGCTTCGTAAACGCGCTCTGCGGCTGGCTTTCGGGCATCAAGCAGCACAAGAGTCCCGTCAGAAAGCCATATTTTGATGGGCAATGCCGTCATGTCGCGGTATTTCCCCGTGTAAATACCTTCGACGGTAATGGACTGTGCTTGTTGTGGCGCTGCGGTTTGAGCAAACGAGGCTATTGGAAGTGAGAACATCATCAAAGAGGCAGCCACACGAGGTAGAGCCTTACGAATCGGCTGAAAAAACACCATGAACGTAGGTGGAGAACGTGAAGGAAAGAAGTAATTTGCTGCGAATATAGCAAAGGTGCAGGAGATAGCGAAATTCCTTGTGGTGTTAGGATGAAATTCTCTGGGAATACCTGTTAATGCTCTCTTGCCATCGTTCAACGGAGCAAGGATTGTTGAGAGAGTGAAATTTTCATGCGATTGCCCTAACAGTGCAGAGAATTGATATGGGAATAACGAAAGGAATAGTATATTTGCCGAACCCTCAAGCCCACACTATCGCCGATTGATAAACGCTATGCCCATACGCTTGCCCCCAACCTACACCCGCACCAACATCCTTCGCGGAGCCATCGTCTATGCCGTCGGAGACGGAGTAGCTATGCTTATTTTGGGAAAATTCCTTATTTGGCGAATGCTGGGTATGATGAGCATTGGTGCGGTCGTCTATGCCCTCGAAATTCCCGCCTATTTTGCATGGATAAGCCGTAAAACCGCTCACGTTCTTGGCTGGAAGGGCGCACTCGCCAGAACTGCGCTTGCATGGGTCTATTTTAACCCGCTCTGGATAGCACGGCATTTGGTGTTTGTCAAACTCTTCTCTGGCGCTTGGAGCGAGATTTCATCGGCACTTCTGCTCACGGCGTGGTATTCGTTTTTGGGGAGCATTCCGATTTCACTTCTTGGAAATTTTGTCATTCAAAACATCCTCCCCGAAAAACATCGTTTCCTCGGAAGCGCTATTTTCTCAGGCTTAACGGCAATTTACTATGCTCTCAGCAGTGTCTGGTTCGGGTAGAAGGGCGAGGGATGAAGCCACTCTCGACGAATGAACCATGTACCAAAGACTAATCAACCAATCCACTAATGACCTCCAATCTCGCCTTCTGGCAAAATATCCTCAACCGCCTTCAGCACGAGATTCCATGCGTCCTCTACGTCGTGGCGGCAGCAGAACAAGGCTCACCCGGGAATGCGGGCTTTGCGATGGGTGTTGCCCTAAACTGCAGCAATGAAGAGACTTGGGGGACAATCGGCGGTGGGATTATGGAGAAAAACCTTATGGGTGAAGCATCGGCAGCGCTCAGTAACAAACAATCGCTTCATTGGCTGCGAAAGCTGCATCACTACAAGCGTTCCGATGGCTCCATACAGGAATCGGGCTTAATTTGTTCGGGTTCTGAGACGCTTGTGGCTTGTACGCTTTCGGGCAACGACGTTGCGACTGTGGAGCGCATACTGACGGCACTTTCTACGCCATCAGCGTTGCGCGTACAGATTTCAAAGGACGGTCTCACAACATCATCGCCCGTAAACGGCTCTCCGCCTCGCTTTCTTCTCGAAAACGCTACAAACGAGGATTGGCGCTATTCCGAGACAATCGGTGCACCGGACACCGTGATTATTGCGGGTGGCGGGCACGTTGGGCTTGCGTTATCGCGTCAGATGGCGCTTCTGGGCTTTTATGTCGTTGTGGCGGATGAACGCGAAATACTGGAAACTATGCAGCGCAATACATTCGCCAACGAGCGCTACACAGCATCGTATCAAGGCTTCGGAGAAATCGTTAAGAAATATGCGGGGCGCAGAATATTTGTGGTGATTGCGACGGCAAAGTATTTATCGGATGTGGAAGCGCTCATTTCGCTTGCGACAATTCCCGAAACACCGCATTACATCGGGCTTATGGGCAGTAAAGCAAAAATCACAACCATTATGCGCGACGTACGCTTGGCGGGAGTTGCAGAATCGTGGATTCAAGCGTTACGAGCGCCTATTGGCGTTCCGATAAACAGCGACACACCCGAAGAAATTGCCGTCAGCATTGCGGCGGAGATCATTGGCATCAAAAATGCGCGGTGATTTTTCCATCATTCCCAAGAAAACCGCTTGGCTATTGATGCGCTCTTTCGTAAGTTCAAGCACATTTTTCGCAGATATACTTGTCACGTTCTTGCAAAATCTATGAAAGTTGCTCAAATCATCGCGCTTCTCGAAAAACATGGTTGGTCACTTTCTCGGCAAAAAGGCAGTCATCGTCAATTTAAACACCCGGAGAACCCAAACATTATCACCGTGCCGGGACATCTGAACGATGATATACCAAAAGGAACGGAACATCAAATCCTCAAAAAATCAGGGCTTAAAAAATAATCATCAATCATCCGTTATGACTCCCTATACAATCATTATCGAAAAAGCCACCAGTAATTATGCAGCATACAGCCCTGATGTCGAGGGATGCGGTACGACTGGTTCGACAATCGAAGAGACGATTGCTATGATGAAAGAAGCTCTGGAGTTTCATTTTGAAGGGCTTGCTGAAAACAGCATAGAAATACCGCCACCACGAGGGTTAGCGCACCATCTTCTTGCTTCAACCGAGGATAATCCGTTGTTTCATAGCCCAATGGATATGGTCGCATTTATTGACCCCGATATTCTGCAATGGGAGGTAAATATTGCCCCAGAACCACAAATTTTCCCCGTATAACTATGAACACCCTTCATTTCATTCTCAATGACCACGAAGTCACAACCAATGAGCATTCCGCCACAACCGTCCTTGATTTCGTGCGGCGCTCCGCCCATCTTACGGGAACAAAAGAAGGTTGCCGCGAGGGAGATTGCGGTGCCTGTACGGTGCTTATCGGTGAACTCCAGACCTTAGACGGAAAGCCGCACGTGCGCTATATCTCTGCCAATTCCTGCCTCCTTCCGCTTGGTGAGATGCACGGCAAACACATCGTGACGGTCGAAGGCGTAACATTGGCAGCGCAAAGCCCCGAGAATCCCACACAACCCGCATTAAACCTTGTTCAGCAAGCAATGGTGGACACAGGCGGGACGCAATGCGGCTTCTGCACGCCGGGTTTTATTGTTTCAATGACGGGGTACTCGCTCACCGCACAAAACCTCACGGCAGAAGGCATGACGCAAGCTATTGACGGCAATGTCTGCCGTTGCACGGGCTATGCGTCCATCAAACGCGCCATAGACCGCATTATTCCTGCAATTTCAGGCGCAGAGGCGCAGCACAATCGTATTCCAACGCTGGTTGCGAAAGGGCTGCTCCCGGAGTATTTTTCAACGATTGCCACACGATTGCAGGCGCTTCAAAACCGCATCAATACAGAAGTTCTTCTTGATGCCGACGAACTGGCGCACACGCACGATTTCACCATTGGCGGGGGAACGGATTTATTCGTCCAAAAGCCCGAAGCACTCTTAAAATCTCGCGTCCGGCTGCTCGGTCCGCCAAAGGTACCGATAATGCCCGTCCATGAAGAAGAGGGGTGGTGTGTGATGGATGCCCGAACCCCTGTTGCTGCCTTCCTTGCCTCGCCGCTTATCCAAAAGCATATCTCGCAAATGCAGCATTTTCTCACGCTCTTTGCCTCCACGCCCATTCGCAACCGCGCCACGCTTGGCGGGAACATCAATAACGCTTCCCCGATTGGCGACATGACCGCGATTTTACTGGCGTTGAACACTGAACTCACACTTTTAGCGGCAAATGGAACGGAGCGAACTATTGAACTGCGGAATTACTACAAAGGCTACAAAACGCTTGATCGCGCAAAGGATGAACTCGTCGAAACGCTACGTTTTAAGCTGCCGGACGAGCATACAGCATTTAATTATGAAAAAGTTTCACGCCGAACCTATTTGGATATTGCTAGTGTGAACACCGCTCTGCAACTGCGTTTGGCGGACGACATTATTACCGAAGCACATGCCTCTGCGGGTGGTGTGGCGGCAATTCCGCTTTATCTCCGCAAAACGGCGCAGTATCTTATTGGTAAGCGCCTTTCCACCGCAACCTTCCGCGAAGCCGCTTCCATAGCTGTTTCGGAAACATCACCTATTTCGGATGCACGTGGAACGGCAGATTACAAGCGGCTTTTGCTCAGGCAACTCTTTTTTGCTCATGCACTGGATTTGTTTCCGGAGCGCTTGAATGCACGAGAATTACTGGCGATGGAGATTTGTGTTTCATAGTTCACAAAAATGCCACGCTTTTGCCAAAACAGCTAATTTGTGTAATGTTTCATACCAGTTGAAGTTTCGATAAAGTTCTGCAACCCGCATAAAACCTTGTTCTCGTGCTTGCCCTCACCCAACCCTCTCCCAGAGGAAGAGGGTTTCATAAATAGTTGATTTTCTTTGCCTTAGCGCCTTCTCCCTTTGGGAGAAGGCGGGGATGAGGGCGAAAACGAGCAGTTTTATCTAAACTTCAAATACCAGTCCATCAAATAAATTTTGCCGTAATGCTTTGGGTAATCTCAGCATGAGGTTTGAAGCGCTCTTTAGCCTGAATTTGGCGAAGGCAAATTGTTCACTGATTGTTCGAGCGCTTCTAAGCACACAAGCGCACACTTCCGAAGGAGGTGTGCGCTTGTGTTTTACAGCATCATTCTCTCAAAATCGTTTACGACGCATCGCGCCATTCGTCCACCAACTTGATATGCTTTTCGGCAAATGCCTGTGCTTGTGCTTTGTCGGCAGCTTCGGCGGTGACGTGGAAAATACCTCGCTCTTTGTCGGGCAGAAACAAGATAGAACTGTCGCCGTCGAAAATTTTCACACCGTCAATCAATTCACGCTTTTTGCCTTCGCTGTATTCCATCGCGCGGCGCATAATCAAGCCCTTCTTTTCCCAAGGACACGGCGTTTGATGATTGAATTGATAGCGCTTGGGGATTTCTTTTTCCACTTCGCCGATAGTTTTACCCGTCTTGGCAAGCATATCCAAAATTTTGCCGATTGCATACATCGAATCACTGGCAAAGAAAAACTCCGTGAAAATCAAGCGCCCACGCATATCGCCCAAGAACAAAATATCCTTGTCGCGTGTGGCTTCCATCATTGCGGAGTGCGAATTAGGGATACGCACCACCGTTACGTTGCTGTACTCTTTTGCCGCAATTTCAATTTCGCTGGATGCCACCACCGAAAGCGCAATTTTGTACGGTGCGCGGTCTTTGTTGGTTTCCATAAACAGTTTTGCAACGATAGACAACAAGCGGTGGTCGTACCAATGCCCACTTCCATCGACGACCGAAATTTTCTCAACACCGGGGTCAATAATAAAGCCGATTTCGTATTTGAGTGAACTCATCACTTGTCCCATCTGATCGCGGGCAGCTTTCGACTGCTCGTCGCCGCGAATAGAGCGCCGCGTGTCAATGTAGCCGTTTAAACCCACCACTTGGCATTGCAATTCACCCAAAAGGCGCGGAAACACGAGCGAGGTCATGCCATATGCATAATCTACGACAATACTGAATTGCCGCTCGGCAATTTTTTTCACATCCAAAGCATTCACGTAAGCGTTGGTGTACGCCTCCGCCGTGCGTTCCGGGAAAATGAGGCTACCAATATCTTCGGGCGCAACCCGCTTAATATCTTCTCCGAAAAAGAGCCGTTCGATTTTTTTGAGCGCATTGGTCTGCATATCGCGCCCGTCGGAATTGAACAGAATCACGTCAATTTGGCGCGGATAGTATGGCGATTGACGCACGTGTAGCCCTGCTACTGCCTTTCCATCGCGCATAGCTTGGCGCGTGAGCGGAAGCGGACTTGTTTGCAAGTCCACAACGTCAATGCCCACCGACATCAGCCCCGCAGCCATCGCCCGCTTGACCATACGCGACACTTCGTTGGCATCGCGGCTGGCAATAACCGTCTTGCCCGCACCAAGTGAGTTTCCAAGCGCTGCGCCGAACTTTGCACCAAACTCAGGATTCATCTCAATATTGGAAGCACCCGTCACACGAGCATCCGTGAAAAGGTCGCGCATCCACTTTTCTTCCTGCACAAGGCTTCGTGTGAGAATAGCACGGGATTCAACCTCTTTGCCGGGCCAGAGTTTGATATTGGAAACTAATTTTGCATAATCGCCAATGACGCAGCCGTCTGAAATAAAGACGCTTTCGCCAACCTGCACATAATCACCGATGGTAACATCGTTGGTAACAACATCATTGGTCAGCGATGCGTAATCGCCAATCTTCGTGCGTTCCCAAATAACAGAATTATCAATTTTTGTTCCGTATCCAATGTGACAACCGTCGCCCAGCGAGGAGTTGGTGATTTCCGAACCAGGACCAATGACAACATTTTCACCGATAATCACCGTGCCGGAGAGTTTCACGCTTTCATGCACTTGCGCCGAAGCAGCAATATAGCCCGCTCCACGCTTTTCGCCTTTAATCTCCACCTTGACTTTGCCCATAATCGCATCGGATTGCGCTTGTTGGTATTGGTCAAGATTGCCCACATCCTGCCAATAGCCCGTGGCGGTGTAACCATAGAGTGGAAGCCCTTGTTGGAGCATGAGCGGAAAAAGATCTTTGCTAAAATCGAAATCTTTTTGATACGGAATCAAATCCAGTACATCCGGTTCCAAAATGTAAATGCCTGTGTTAATCGTATCGGAGAATACCTCGCCCCAAGACGGTTTTTCGAGAAAACGGTTGATTTTACCGTCTTTATCGGTCATCACAATCCCGAATGCAAGAGGGTTTGCGGCTTGCGTTAGCACAATCGTTGCTTTCGCCTTTTTCTCTTCGTGGAATTTGATTGCCTCGCTCAAGTCAAAATCCGTCAAAACATCGCCGGAGATAACGATGAAGCGCTCGGTAAGGTGTTCTTGCGCATACCGAACAGCGCCCGCCGTGCCGTAATCCGCCATTGCCTGCATATATTTCATCGAAATCCCGAAACTCGACCCCGTACCGAAATACGACGTGATTTTTTCCGGTTGAAAATAGAGCAGCGACACGATGTCGGTGATGCTGTTTTTTTTCAGAAGATTGACGATATGTTCCATCATCGGCACATTCATCATCGGAACCATCGGTTTGGGAAGGTTCATCGTTATTGGGCGTAAGCGTGTGCCGAAGCCTCCCGCCATAATGACAGCTTTTTTCATCATAGAGCAATACAAATTAGAAGTGAGTGAGAATGACCGATGAATTGAAAGTTATTTCCTGAACAAGATTTGAAGGAAGTTTTGAAAATTTTCCGAAACACAACATCAACAGCGCTTCAAGACTGAGTTACGACGAACAACGGCACTAAAGCGCTTATACAGTGAGGGCAAACAAACTTAATAATTTTTTCCAATGCTCAAACGAAGAAATTCACTTCGGCAATAATTTTTCTTTTTCTGCTTCAAACCAGCGCAAAATCGCCTCTTTGACAATAAAATTTGTTGCGCACAAAACTGACTTTTTGTAGGTTGATTCCTACTATTATGCCTTATTCCCGAAGTATGGGGAAACAACGATTGAAAGCGCCTAGGTAACTATTATGAATGCGCTGAATACATCACGCTTGACAGCCTTTTTGGTCGGTATCTGGAGTTGCTGTGTTGCTACGGTAGTTGTCGGATTCGCATGGTACGATATGCGTCCCACGCAATTATCCGCCGTTGCACCGCCTGTGCTGCCAGCCTCGACGCAAATAATCGCTCATAATCTGCCACAACGCCCCATTGTAGCAATGTTTGTCCATCCTCGCTGCCCGTGCAGTCGTGCTTCGCTGAAGGAATTTTCCAGCGTTGTCCGCAATCTCAGCAATGATGCCGATTTCCGCGTTATTTTCTTCAAGCCCGCATTGCAAAATCTTGATTGGGTCAGGCGCGATAACCTCTTCGCCACTGCCTCTGCGATGAAGAACGTTGCGGTGAGTATTGACGAAGACGGCAAAGAGGCAGAGCGCTTCGGTGCTGAAACATCGGGCTTCGTCGTCGCCTACGATACGCAAGGGCGCTTGCTCTTTAGCGGTGGAATTACTGGCTCACGCGGGCATGAAGGAAAAAACGCCGGCGAAGAACTTTTGCAAACCATGATTCGTAGCGCAGGGCAGCGTGGAGCGCCTACCGTGCAGCCCGCACAATCACCCGTTTTTGGGTGTGCTATCCTCGCAAACCCTGCCAATACAGCGCCTGTTGCACAATAACCTCCAATGCAATCGCATTGCAGCAAACAGATTTTATCAATACTTTAGAAAACAACACTATGCCACACGTCATTGTCCCCCGTGCTGCCGAACTTTTGGCGGAATACCAAAACGACCTTTATCGCCGTGCCGATACCATTTTGAGCCGCCTGCTCATTGTGGAGTGGTTTCTGGCAATCGTGGCTGCCTTTGTCATCACGCCAAACACGTGGATTGGCGCTCAGGCTTCGGCAAATATTCATACCTACGTCGCATTGGGGCTGGGTGCGCTTTTGGCACTCTTCCCGACGCTGCTTGTGCGGATGAATCCTGACGCAACCGTCAATCGTCACGTCATCGTCACCTCACAAAGCCTCATGGTTGCTCTGTTTGTTCACCTGACGGGCGGGCGAATCGAAACGCACTTCGGCTATTTTGCATCGTTCGCGTTTTTTGCCTACTACCGCGATTGGAAAGTCTTAGTAACGGCAACGGTGGTGATTGCGGTGGAACATTTGGTGCGCGGCTTGTTGTATCCGTACTCGGTCTTTGGACCGCTTGCCGAAGCGGGGTTTTGGATAAATTTCTGGCGAACACTCGAACACGCCGCATGGGTGATTTTCGAGGATATTATTTTGATAAAAGCCTGTTTGGACGGAGCGGCAGAATTGAAAGCAATGTCATTGTCCAAAGCCACGTTGGAAGTGCAATCCCTTCGCATGGAAGAGCAGAATCGCCAACTTCTCGAAACAAATGCCACGGTCAATCAGCGCATCGAAGAGGCGCTCCGCGCAAGCGAATATGAGCGCAAAGAGCTGTCGGAAAGTGTCGAAACGATGCTCCATGCGATGAATGATTTTGCTCATGGCAATTTGAGCATTCAAATCCAAACCGCAACAAGAAACAGCACTATTAACGAGCTGTTTAGCGGTTTTAATGATGTCGTTCACCAGATGAATACCACCATTGGCGAGGTGGTACGAGTTGTGGCAACGACAAATGAATCAGCCCGCAGCATTTCTCATTCCACCGGACAAGTTGCTTCGGCAATGCACGAACAAGCCGCGCAAATCGGTATTATCACCGAATCAGTGCAAACGATGAGTAATAGCGTTGGCAGCAGCCGTGACTCTGCGGACCAAGCAGCCTTGCTTGCCGAACAGAACAAGGTCATTACCGATGAGGTTATTGCGACAGTGAAACAAATTTTGAGCAAAATTTCGGTCATCAGCGAAATAGCTTTTCAAACTAATCTGCTTGCGCTGAATGCTTCTATCGAATCGGCACGCGCCGGAAGGCACGGCAAGGGCTTTGCGGTCGTTGCCGATGAAGTGCGCCAACTCGCTCGCCGTACGCAGCAATCAACCGAAGAAATGACCCGCCTCATTGAAAAACTCCAAACTGCCAATGTCAGACACCAACAATCGTCATTGCGCCAAACCATAAGCGGACGCACTCAATCCTCGCTCGAAACCGTTGTTTCCGGTGCGGAGACAATGAAAATAATGCTTCAAAGCATACATACCGCGCACACCACCCAAGCGCAATCCGGCGAGACTATCGCATCAAACATGATGTCTATGTCCGCCGCAACGGAAGAAAACTCTGCCGCTATCTCGCACGTTGCAGAAATTGCCGGAAGCCTCGCCGAAACCACGGAACGCTTACAAGACCTTCTCCGACGCTTTCGTTCTGATGATAGAGCCGTGACGGGATATAGCAGCAATGGCGCAAAATCTCGCCCGCAACTTATCCGTGCTTGAAGCACCTGTTCAATAGGGATAAACTGGTCTTTCAGCCTTAGCCTGTCAAAGGCTTATCTGTTCACACACGTACCTTCGATAAACGCTATTCTATCGCTCTTCTGATCCAACAACAACGACCTATTTCATAACTTTTCGTGGAGTTTATCATGCCGCACCTCATTTCCGCACGTACCGTTGAACTTTTGACGGAATACCAAAACGACCTTTATCGCCGTGCCGACACCATTTTGAGCCGTCTGCTCATTGTCGAATGGCTTTTGGCAATCGTGGCTGCCTTCGTCATCACGCCCAATACGTGGATTGGCGCTCAGGCTTCGGCAAATATTCACGTCTTTGCCGCATTGGGTCTGGGGGCGCTTTTGGCACTCTTTCCGACGCTCCTTGTGCGGATGAATCCTGGTGCAACCGTCAATCGTCACGTCATCGTTACCGCACAAAGCCTTATGGTTGGTCTTTTTGTTCACCTGACGGGCGGGCGAATCGAAACACACTTTGGCTATTTTGCATCCCTAGCGTTTTTTGCTTATTACCGCGATTGGAAGGTCTTGGTAACAGCAACGGTGGTGATTGCGGTGGAACACTTGGTGCGTGGCTTGTTATATCCATACTCGGTTTTTGGACCGCTTGCCGAAGCGGGGTTTTGGATAAATTTCTGGCGAACACTCGAACACGCCGCGTGGGTGATTTTCGAGGATATTATTTTGATAAAAGCCTGTTTGGATAGCAACGCAGAACTTGGCGCAATGGCAAAATCACGTGCAGAAACCGAAGCGCAAGCACGACAAACAGAGGTAAAAAATGTGGAACTTGCCGCAACAAATGACATTATTCAGCAGCGTGTCGAAGAGGCGGTGCGTGAGTCGGAATCGCAGCGCCGCGACCTGAGCCAGAGCGTTCAGACGATGTTGCAGGTAATGGAAGGGTTTGCGTCTGGTAATTTAACAGTCATTGTGCAGGGAGATTCGCGTAATGAGGACATTCAACACCTCTACAATGGCTTCAATACGGCGCTGGCAAAGGTTCGGGCGATGATGCAAAATATTGCCGAAAGCATTACGAGCGCTGCCAGCGCAAGTACAGAGATCTCGGCGGCAACCGAAGAGATGTCAAGCGGTATCCACGAGCAGGTTGCTCAAACTTCGCGGATTGCTCATTCGATGGACAGCGTTGCACAAACATTGCAACAAACAAGCCGCCAAGCCGTTAATGCCGTTAGTGAAGCCGAAGGCGCAAAACGCGATGCAGAACACGGCGGAAATGTCGTCCGTGAGGCAATTCGTGGTATCAATGGCGTGGCAGAAGTCGTGATGCGCTCTGCGCAGACGATTGAAGCATTGGGCAAATCCAGCGAACAAATCGGTGAGATTGTTCAAGTTATCGAGGAAATTGCCGACCAAACAAATTTGCTTGCACTCAACGCCGCCATCGAAGCAGCCCGCGCAGGTGAGCAGGGACGCGGCTTTGCCGTCGTTGCCGATGAAGTCCGAAAACTCGCCGAGCGGACGCAAAAAGCAACCAAAGAAATCGGCTCGACCATTCGCCAAATTCAGCAAGACACCAACAAAGCCGTGGAATCTATCAATCAAGGCACACAGGAAGTCAATATCGGCAAGCAAGCGGCAGCACAAGCCGTTATCGCACTGGATGGCATTATGACACGGACAAACAAAGTTGCTGCCATTGTCGC
The DNA here is from genome assembly GCA_013298375.1 of Ignavibacteria bacterium. Lineage (GTDB taxonomy): Bacteria > Bacteroidota > Ignavibacteria > Kapaibacteriales > UBA4661 > PH2015. The sequence continues at coordinate 11,870 of JAAFHM010000018.1, forward strand.
AGAACTAGCTTCCGCCGGAAACGAGCAAACAGCTAGTGTTGGCGAGGCTTCCGAGAATGCTGAAAGCATCAGCACGATTATCGGGCAGTCCGCCGCCGCAACGACCGAAATCGCCCGCACCGCACACGACCTCAGTCGCCTGACCGAGCGCTTGGACGCAATGATGCAGCAATTTACCATTGATGATGAGGTTATTGCTTTGAGCAGCAGAACCCAACGCCAACAACTTCCTTCGCATTCTTTGTAAGGATGCAAATGTCAAAATATTTATGAATTGTTTTCGTTATCCCATCGTTCAGCGCCTTATCACCGCTCTGCTTCTGCCGTTTGTCCTTGTGGCGACAAATGGCTCTGGCTTTGCGTGGGCGATTTACGAATGGGAATGGGAAGATATTCTCACGCATCATTATCAAACGCTCGATCCCAACAACGCGAACAATAAAGCGCTTGGCAGAACATTCGTCTGCAAAATTCTCGACCAAAATACCGGGCAAGACCCCGCGCAGCCAAAGCCGCCCGTTGTTCTTCAAGAATTACGGGCGGTCTTAACGTTTCAAGCATTTTCAGAAAACACCGCTTTTACCCCATCAATCCGCAGTACACCTCGATCCGAAGGCTCTCCACTCTTGGGTTTTCACGCCGACGTTTTCCATCCTCCGACCTTAGGTTGAACAATAGTATTTGCACGTTTACCCGCATTTCAGGGACAACAATGTGAACAAATGTTCGCATCTGCCCTTCTGTGCGGCGTTTTGTCTATCCGCATTCGTTGGCGCTCGTGTTCATCATGTTCGCCAGCGTTTATAGCGTATTATTGTCTCAACTTTTTTTTCCTAAAAAACCATGAAACGATTCTTTATTACCGTTCTCGCAGCCGTTCTTATCGCATCAACACTGGCATTGCCAACATTTTCACAGACAGATTCCCTCAAGACAACACGTAAAAAAATTGCCCGTGCCGAAGGAATTACCGTAACAGCTATGCGCCAGCCCGAACAAGCCGTCGAAGTACCGCTTGCTGTGACGATTATTCCCAAAAGCCTTTTTGAAAACTCACGGGGCTTTGGGCTGGATGAAGCATTATCACTTGTTCCGGGGGCGCTTGTGCAATCCCGCACAGGCAATCAAGATGTGCGCGTGATGATACGCGGCTTCGGCGCTCGCGGGGCTGGAGAGCGCTCCAATGCTGGTACTTCGCGGGGCATTCGTTTTTATATTGATGGCATTCCCGAAACCGAACCCGACGGACGCACCGCCTTCGACCTTATTGACCTCTCCGGTGCAACAAGCATCGAGGTCTTGCGCTCGAATGCCTCTGCGCTTTGGGGCAATGCGGCTGGCGGCGTGGTGAGCGTTAGCACAATTCCCGACCTTAACAGCCCCTACATAGCTCTCCAAGGGCAGTTTGGCAGTTTTGGTTTTCAAAAATATAGCCTTCGTGCCGGTACAACGACGGATATTGGCAAAATCTATGTATCGGTGAATAATACGTCTTTGGATGGCTACCGCGCTCAATCGCGGAGTTTGCTTACGCAATTTTCCGTTGGGATTCTCTCGAATTTGTCCGCCAAAACCCGCTTGAATACGTTTATCACAGGAGCAAGCAATAATTTTCAAATTCCGGGACCGCTCACTCAAGCGCAGTTCGACGCAAATCCGCAACAGGCGCAAAATGACCCTGCTATCTACAGCCCAACCTACGTGGAGCGCAATGAGCGCCGTTTTAATCGTCTGGGGCGCATCGGGACGACGTTTGAGCATGAATTTGACGCGCAGAATAGCCTTTCGGCAATGGCATTTTTGCAGACGAAGTATTTGCAGCGCTCCGAGCGCAATACCTTCCGCGATTTTAATCGCTACCACACTGGTGGCAGCCTTATTTACCGCAACAGCACACGCTTTGGCGAAAATGTCAAGGCGCGTTTTCTTGTTGGAAGTGATATGCAATATCAAGACGGCGCAATTCTCTTTTACAATCAAGTCGGTGGTCAGCGAGGCACACGTTTGCAAACGAGTAAACGCGAAGGCGCACAAAACCTGGGCGCATTTGCCCAAGCAGAAGTCGTCATTGATGAAAAACTGAGCATGACAGGGGCTTTGCGCTACGACAATATCAGCTACTTTAATGAAGATTTTCTCAACCCCAAAATCAACGAGAATCGTGTCTTTGAGCGCCTCACACCGAAGTTTGGCATAACCTACCGCCTTACGCCGCTCTGGACGCTTTATGGCAATATTGGCGGTGGTGTGGAAGTACCTGCTGGCAACGAGTTAGACCCGCCAACCGTTTTCGGCGAAGATACCGTGCGGGCGATTAATTCGCTACTCAAGCCAATAGAATCCACAACGTTTGAAGTCGGAATGAAGCACGTTCTTTTCACCGATGAAAGTACGTTCTTGACGCGGCTTTCTTACGATGTGGCAATTTATCAAGTGGATGTTGTCAATGATATTGTTCCGTACCGAGGCGGTAGGTTTTACTTCACAGCGGGGCGCTCACAGCGTAGAGGTGTTGAAATAAGCCTGCAAGCGGAGTTTGCAGAAGGCTTATCGCTTATGGCATCGGCAACGTACTCAAGCAATCGTTTTCTTGAATACCGCATTGATTCAGGCTTTGTGAATCGTTCTTTGGAGGGGCGTTCTGTCAGCTACGCCAATAATGCTATGCCGGGAATACCAGATTTCTTCTCGACCGTGCGTTTGCGTTATCAACCAACGTTTTTTTTACCTGTCTTTGCCGAAGTGGAATGGCGCAGCGTTGGCGGGTATTTTGCGAATGATGCCAATAGCCTGAGCGCACCGGCATACAACGTTTTCGACGGCACTATCGGCATTCGGCAAGCGTTTCTGGATGACCGTCTGCACCTGAAAGCATTTCTGCGCGGCAACAACCTTTTGAACGCAAAATACATGGCTTCGATTTGGATAAATCCCGACCGCGCAGCAAACGGACAATCGCCATTTATCGAACCAGGTATGCCGTTGAACTATGTTGCTTCGGTGGGTGTGGAATGGCGCTGGTGAGTGGGGTTTGTGATTATGATTGGTCGAATATTATCTCGCCGGATGGCTCCTTTGTCATTCGGCGGGCTTTCTCCCAATACTCCTCGCTGAAGAGAGCGAAACGGTGGATTTTTATGATTGCCACTCGTCCGACGGTCAAGAAACCGCTTGGGCGAGGTTGTACGATGAACGGTGGTAGCCCTCGAATATTGGATGATCTGGTCTAAAAAACAACCATAGACTAGTAAAACCATTGCGCAAACGATGAAGATTGCGTATTTTTTGTGTGCAAATAGGGCGAATTCAAGGAGTATTATGCTAACCGTTATGAATATCTTTACGCTTGTTCTCGCGCTTAACGCTTTGTGGTTTGGCGCGGCGTTCAATTTTTTTAGCCTACAATCGCGCAACGCAGCAAAAATTCTTACGCCGTATTCGGAGCGAGAAAATATCCTCTTTCCAACGGTAGCCTGGAGTGTGAAATTTTTAGGCGGGATGAATTTGGCGTTGTCCGCATTTGCCATTGTGCTGCTTTTTTCGCGTGAAATATTCCCTGATGCACGGCAGCATTGCATTTTCGCCGTAATTTTCGCTTTGGCGCACGGTACGCAATTTGCTTTTAATTTACCACTTGCCCTAGCAGAGCGCAAGGCACAACAACCGCTCTGGAAGGTGCTTTCGGGACCGATGCTCTTTATTTTTATCGTTGATGCCACGCTCACGGTGGCGAATCTTTGTTGTGCTGGTGCGCTCTTTAACCGCTAATCCACCCAAATTCCATGCTCGACCACGTTTCAACCTTCACGCGCTCGACCGTTCTGGAAGCGCAACGCAACACGCTTCTGGAGGAATTATGGGCAAAAGGTATTCGGAATGAAGCGGTATTGCGGGCGATAGCTCAGGTGCGCCGTGAAGACTTTCTTCCCGATGCACTCAAAGCGCGTGGGTATGAGAACGTCGCACTGCCCATCGGTGCAGGGCAGACTATCTCGCAGCCCTATACGGTTGCGTTTATGACCGAACTCCTCATGCCCACTAATAAAGAGCCTTCTGAGGAAATCTTGTCCCGCTACACTATTCTTGAAATCGGCACAGGCAGTGGCTATCAAGCCGCCATTTTGGGCGCAATGGGCTTTCGTCGGATTTATACCGTCGAGCGTATTCCCGAACTTCTTGCCGAGGCACAAAAACGCTTCACCGCACTTGGAATACCAGTAATGACGCGCCTTTCCGATGGCTCGCTTGGGTGGAGCGAATACGCGCCTTTTGATGCAATTATCGTCACGGCGGGTTCGCCCGATGTACCGGAAACACTAGCACTGCAACTTGCCGTTGGTGGCAAAATGGTTGTTCCCGTGGGGTCGCAGACACATCAGCGCTTGTACCGTATCACAAGGCTTCATGCAGGTTTGGATGCAGATGCGTTTTCTGCCGAAGAATTTCAAACGTTTCGCTTTGTACCTCTCGTGGGCGAACAAGGCTGGCGGTAAGCAAGGAATAACGCGCTTTTTATACTCAAAACTTATCACTTGAAACTGTTTCCTCTTTATTATGGCAAATGCTTCATCGTTGAAAATATTTCCTATCGAATCCGGTCCCGTCGCTACGTTTGGCTACATGATTTCGGATGCAGACGCAGGTCTGGCGGCAGTGATTGACGTGCCGCTTGGCAGTGCCGATTTTTTTATTGAAAATGCAAAACAGGAAAATGTCCGCATTGCGCATATCGTTTTGACGCACTCACATTGGGATCATACGGGCGACGTGGCAGCATTGCAACGCGCTACACAAGCCCCCGTCGCGATTCATCCCGACGACGAATATCGTTTGGGTGAGCCGAACAAGTTCACCAGTGTTCCACTACCTTTTACACTAGAACCCTGCAAAGCTGATAGTTACTTGCGCGGCGGCGATGTGTTCCGATTAGGCACATGGGAACTCGAAGTGCGACACACGCCCGGACACACCGAAGGCGGTATTTGCTTAATTGACCACGCCCGCAACCTTGCTTTTGTGGGCGATACGCTGTTTGCGGGAAGTATCGGACGCACAGACCTGCCTGGCGGCGACACCGCGACACTGCTTCATGCTATTCGCACACAACTTTTTACGCTGCATGACGATACTATTGTTTTGCCCGGACACGGGGAACGTACGCGCATTGGTGTCGAGAAACGCACAAATCCATTTTTAGTGTAATCAACAATAGAACAAGCAGATAGCAGATATTTTTGGCAAAGGAATATTGTTACAATTTGTTTGTGATAAAAAAAAATCCTACATTTGCAGTCTGCTTTTGAAAAAAGTATGCCCTGAGGCATGATATAATCTCAAATGCAGCCTTGTTCAGCAAGGAGACGTGGCCGAGCGGTTAGGCAGAGGTCTGCAAAACCTTGTACGGCGGTTCAAATCCGCCCGTCTCCTCTTTTTGGTAGTAACTTTCTTTTTCATTGTCTTAGCATTATGGCTACAACAGCAGATTTGAGAAAAGGCGCAGTCCTAAAATTCAATAACGACCCGTGCCTCATTTTAGAATCCGAGCATCGCACACCGGGTAATCTTCGTGCTTTTTACCAAGTAAAAATGCGCAATCTTCGCAGTGGGAAACTCACCGAAACCCGCTTCCGCTCTGGTGAGACGCTGGAATTTCTGCGAGTGGAAAAACGCGAGTATCAGTATCTGTACAAAGATGGCGATAGTTTCGTTTTTATGGATAAAGAAAGCTACGACCAAGTAAGCGTCGAACCGAAAACGGTTGGTGAATACGCGAAATACCTCAAAGAAGGCTCAGATTCGTATATTACCTTCAATGACACGGAAATTCTCGCTGTTGAAATGCCTTCGCACGTCAATCTGCGCGTCGCTCAGACTGAACCGGGCGTAAAGGGCGATTCGGTCAACAACATTATGAAGCCAGCAATCATGGAAACCGGCGCAGAGATTCCTGTACCGATTTTTGTGAATGAAGGCGACATGATTCGCATTGATACGGCGACGGGCGCATATATTGAGCGCGTCAAGGGCTAACGTCTGTTTGTTTGTGTGTTCCCGCAGCATAATATTTGCTGCGCTATTATGAAAATCCCATCGTTTAACCTCATTCCTACCCGCTATGGACTTGCAGTACCTTCGCCGCTTGCTCAAAATCTTTGATGAAAGCACAGCCGTTGACCTAGAAATTGAAGAAGAGGGAATAAAGCTGCGTCTTTCTAAGTTCTCCGAGCATCAAGCCGCCATTGCGAGTAGCCCACAGGTAATTCATATACCATCGGCAATGTCATCGCCGTCATCGGCTCCCGCACAAGCGCCACAGGTGAGCGCTGCCCCGCAAGTTGCAGCAGCCCCGACACCAAGCGCCCCGGCACCAAGCGCTGCCGAAGAGAAAAAGACACATCAAATCTGCTCACCAATCGTCGGCACGTTCTACCGTGCTCCTGCGCCTGACGCGGATTCTTTCGTGCAGGTCGGTTCGCGTATTTCGGCTGGTGCAACGCTCTGTATCGTCGAGGCAATGAAGTTGATGAATGAGATAGAAAGTGATGTTTCGGGGACAGTGGTGAAAATTCTTGTCGAAAATGGTCAGCCTGTCGAGTACAACCAACCGCTTATGCTGGTTGAGTTGAACTAACTCCTCACGGATGACGAGTAAAGAATAATGAGCCGCCCTTGAGTACGCCACGGTGATAACCTCAAGCCAACTCTGCTTTGCAAGCCTCGCCAACTCTTGCTTCGTTCATTCCTAATTCTTCACTCGTCATTTCCTAGAGAATTATGTTTAAGAAAGTTCTTATTGCCAATCGTGGTGAAATTGCCTTGCGTGTCATTCGTGCGTGCCGCGAACTTGGCGTGAAAACAGTCGCCGTTTATTCCGAAGCTGACCGCAGTTCTCTTCACGTTCGTTTTGCGGATGAAGCAATTTGTATTGGGCAGGCTGCCAGCAAACAGAGTTATCTTTACATTCCCTCCATTATCGCCGCCGCCGAAATTAGTGAGTCCGATGCGATTCATCCGGGCTATGGCTTCCTTTCTGAAAATGCCGATTTTGCGGAAATTTGTACCGATTGTGGATTCAAATTTATTGGTCCGAAGCCATTCTCCATCTCCAAAATGGGCAACAAATCCGTTGCCAAAGAAACCATGCGCGAGGCGAATGTTCCCGTGATTCCAGGCAGCAAAGGCATCGTTTCGACACTCGAAGACGCGCAGCGTCTCGTGGCGGAAATTGGTGTCCCCGTGATGCTGAAAGCCTCTGCTGGTGGTGGTGGAAAAGGAATGCGCCTTGTAACGGCGCTCGATGGTGTCGAACAGGCATACATCACCGCTCGGACTGAAGCGGAAGCCGCCTTCAGCAATCCCGATCTCTACATTGAAAAATTTGTCGAAGAGCCGCGCCACGTTGAAATTCAGGTGTTTGGCGACCAGCACGGGAATGTGATTCACCTGAACGAGCGCGAGTGTTCCATTCAGCGCCGCCATCAGAAACTCATTGAAGAAGCACCATCGCCAATTTTGGATGAAGAGTTACGCCGTAAAATGGGTGAAGCGGCTGTAAAAGCAGCAAAAGCAGTAGATTACGAAGGCGCTGGCACGGTGGAGTTTTTGGTGGATAAACACCGCAATTTCTACTTTATGGAGATGAATACGCGCATCCAAGTAGAACACCCCGTTACCGAAGAAGCGCTTGGTATTGACCTTGTGAAAGAGCAAATTCGTGTTGCTGCCGGAGAAAAACTGTCAATTTCCGGTGGAGCGCCGCGCCGCCATTCAATTGAATGCCGCATCAATGCAGAAGACCCTTACCACAATTATCGTCCCTCGCCGGGCAAAATCACGGCACTCCACTTCCCCGGCGGACCTGGTATCCGTGTGGATTCTCACATCTACGAAGGCTATTCCATCCCACCGCACTACGACTCGCTTATCGCAAAACTGATTTCTATCGGCGCAAACCGCACCGAAGCTATTGCCCGCATGAAACGCGCCTTGCAGGAATTTGTGATTGAAGGCATACACACGACCATCCCTTTCCATCTCAAAATGATGGACAACAAAGACTTTATTTCTGGCGAGTTTGATACCAAATATTTGGATAATCATAATTGGCAAGATTTTTAAGGAAACGCGAGAAGAAGCTATGAGTGAAGCGGTCTCCAGCACAAGCAATCTGCGCATTATTCATGCTTCTACGCCTACGGGAATGGCGACGTTTCGCCTTCTTGCCGAGGAACTGCTCGTAGAATATGGTTTTGACCTCAGTTTTCAAAATGTTGATGATGAATTAGCGCATCTGCCCGGTAAATATGCCACGCCACAAGGCGCGATTTTGCTGGCATTTGTTGACGATGTTCCTGCCGGATGTGTTGCCGTGCGCCCTTTGGAAGAGGGAATCTGCGAAATGAAGCGTTTGTATGTGCGCCCGCGCTTCCGCGCTTTGAAACTGGGACGCTTGCTCAGTGAGCGCATTTTGGAACACGCTAAAACAAGCGGCTACCGCTTCATGCGCCTTGACACCCGCCGCGAACAAATGCACCGTGCCATTGCAATCTATTCATCACTTGGATTTTACGAAATTCCGCCGTATAATGTGAATCCGTTTCCCGATATTTATTACATGGAACGAGATTTGTCGCGCCCTCTGTAACAAACAACGACCAAAATCAATCTTCCTTCTCACATACTTTTTTCCGGAGATACCATGACTTTTCCTGAAATACTCAGCTATACCAAAGAACACGAATGGGTGCGCGTCGAAGGCACAATCGGCTTTGTCGGCATTACCGACCACGCACAAGGCGAACTTGGCGATATTGTCTATGTTGATATTCCCGATGCCGGCGCAAGCGTAAAGCAGGGCGATGTTTTCGGCACAATCGAAGCGGTGAAGACTGTTGCTGACCTTTATGCCCCTGTGAGCGGTACGATTCTTGAATTTAACGCCGCCATCAACGACGCTCCCGAATCGGTCAACAATGACCCATATGGTGCGGGCTGGATTATCAAAATGGAACTTTCCAATCCATCGGAAGTGTCGGCGTTGATGGATGTTGCTTCCTACAAAGCCCTTGTCGGTCAATAATTCTCATCCACAAGTAGTATTTTCTTCGTTGTCTTTTCTTTTTTTTGTCACTACTTGGGTGTTTTTCCCGTCCTACCGCTTCCGAGCGGTAGAACGGCTTTCCCGGGAAAACTCTCCTTCATCAAAAACGTCAATTATTCCGGGAAAACCGTGCGACGGCAGCGTACCAGCACCCCTCAGCCGTCGGACGGGAATACCTAAACAATTTTTTTTGTCAGCATGAAATATCTCATCCAATTCTCCGGCGTGGCTTTAGGGCTGTTTCTCGGCTTATATTTGCCATTAGAAAAACCTCGCCCAATGTGGTGGAAATTGATATTAGTCGCTATGCTGACGATAACAACGCTTTTCGCACTCGCACCGCGCACAGCAGGGACATTTGCTGATGCCGTGATTATGCGCCGTGCGGGTGCAAACCCTGTTGTTCCGGTGAAAGTACAGATTGACGAGGCGATTTCGGCGCAAAATGCCCAATCGGAGCCAATCGTCTGCCGCATGACCGATTTTAGCGAAGGCGGCGAAGTGCAAGCCTTTGTGCGCGTTCCGCAAAATCTTGTTTCGGAATTGGTCGGCGTAAAAAAGGCGATTATTGCGCTGGAGCGCGACAGCGCCGCGACGGATAACGTTTTTCTTGCAAAAAGCGTTATCGCTGTTAATCCCTACATGACACTGCCCTTTATTCCTCAACTCGAAGAGCGGGCGAGGAATCTCTACTTTCACGTGCCAATGTCGTGGGTGGCAATGCTGGCGTACATTATCGCCATGGTTTATGGTTTCCGCTACTTGAAAACCCGCGATATTGGCTATGACATTAAGTCTTCTTCGGCGGCAGCGCTGGGAACGCTTTTTACGATATTAGCAACCGTCACAGGGGCAATTTGGTCGAAATTTAACTGGGGCGAATTTTGGAACTGGGACCCGCGGCAAACCTCAATTTTCGTGCTGTTGCTGATGTACGGCGCATACTTTGCTCTGCGTCAGGCGATTGACAATGAAGAGCGGCGCGGGCGGCTTTCGGCGGTGTATGTCGTGTTTGCGGCTGTTCCGGCGCTATTTTTAATGTTTATTTTGCCACGCATCATTGATGGGCTGCATCCGGGAGCAAGCAATGACAGCAATATTGGACCTGTTTTGAGCGCGAAAAAAGAGGATTTGAATGTGATTAAGCAATTCATTTTCTCCCTAGCGTTTGGCGGTTTTACGATGCTCTTTTTCTGGATGCTTTCTTTACAAGTTCGTATCAAAACGCTTCAGCAGCACAACGATCAATAACTTCTTTCTCAAATTGAGGTTTCTTGAATTCAAGAAATTTCGACGAGATAGTACGGAAAATTGTTGAGATTTGGTCATATTTGCGGATACCACTGCTCCAGAAAACTCCGTTTCCACGCCGTGTACGTGCCTGCAAGAATCTGCTGCCGCGCTGTTCGGGTAAGCCAAAGGTAAAAAGCGATATTGTGTTGCGAAGCCAGTTGCAACGCCAGAATTTCATCTGCCATGAATAAATGCCGCAAATAGGCGCGGGAGAAGTTCGCACTCGCATAATTCTCCAAACCCGCATCAATAGGCGTTTCGTCGAAACGATATTTTGCATTGCGGAGATTGATGCGCCCGGTGGTGGTAAAGAGTTGTGCATTGCGGGCATTGCGCGTGGGCATTACACAGTCGAACATATCCACGCCGCGCTCAATACACGACAAAATATTCTGTGGTGTTCCAACGCCCATCAAGTAACGGGGTTGGTT
>JAAFHM010000305.1 GCA_013298375.1 Ignavibacteria bacterium
TATTTTTCCAACACAAAGATACAAAGACATCTAATACCGTTTTGATTGTAAAATACATACTTTCAATTCTCCGAAACAAGGCAGCATACTGCCTCGTTAAAATCAAAGTATCAAAAATATAGTGGAAACGGTATAATGCAAAAAAAACATATTTTTTGTAGATTACAAAAGCATTGTTCTGTTTTTGTATTTTTATCATTGCTACGGCATGTACAGAGTAGATCGAAATACCAAAAAACTGCACTGCTTTAGGGGGCATGGTAGGAGTTTTGGGGAACGGCTTAAAACCTCAATATTTCAAACAATGGTTGGCGGGAGCGTACGGGCTATTGTACTCAGAAAATATAGAAACTTCATACGCGACACCCGCTTGGGCGGCGGGGTGTTTGATTTCTTTAGCAGCCAGTCGGGTAGAGATTTTTCAACAGAACAAACGACAAACGGCATGAAAACGAATACATTCGTTCTCATGCCGTTTTTTCATTTTTTTGAAATGGGGCGTTATGCCAATTTCGCCCGCAACGCGCTATCAATCACGTCGAGGAAGTCTTCCGTGTAAAGGTAGTGTTCGCCATGATTCACCTTGTTGCCATGAATACAGACAGCGAGGTCTTTGGTCATTTTGCCGCTTTCGACGGTTTCTACGCAAAGGTGTTCAAGGGTTTGGCAGAATTTAATGAGTTCTGCGTTGCCGTCTAATTTACCGCGAAATTCCAAGCCGCGTGTCCATGCAAAGATAGATGCAATCGGGTTTGTCGAGGTGCGATTGCCTTTCTGGTGTTCGCGGAAATGGCGTGTAACCGTGCCGTGTGCAGCTTCGGATTCCATCGTTTTGCCGTCCGGCGTAATCAGGACAGATGTCATCAAGCCAAGCGATCCGAAGCCTTGCGCAACAATGTCACTTTGCACATCGCCGTCATAATTTTTACACGCCCAGACAAAATTCCCATGAAATTTCAGTGCCGAAGCCACCATGTCGTCAATTAAGCGATGTTCGTAGGTGATACCGGCGGCTTGAAATTTTGCCTTAAATTCATTGTCATAAATTTCTTGGAAAATGTCCTTGAAGCGACCGTCGTACTTTTTCAAAATCGTGTTTTTGCTGGAGAAATAGAGGGGCCATTTCTTTTGTAACGCCAGATTGAAGCAGGATTGCGCAAAGCCACGAATAGATTCTTCGGTGTTGTACATTGCCATCGCAACGCCATCACCTTTAAAGTTAAAGACCTCGAAGGATTGGGGTGCAGAGCCATCTTCGGGTGTGTAGGTGATGGTGAGTTTACCTTTGCCTTTGGTATGGAAATCGGTGGCTTTATATTGATCACCAAAGGCATGACGACCAACACAAATAGGTGCTGTCCAGTTCGGCACAAGGCGCGGAACATTATTGCAGACAATTGGCTCACGGAATACTGTTCCATCCAGAATATTACGAATCGTTCCGTTTGGTGATTTCCACATTTGCTTGAGATTAAATTCCTTCACACGGGCATCGTCGGGCGTAATGGTTGCGCATTTGATTCCCACACCGTGTTGCTTAATGGCTTCTGCGGCTTCGACCGTGATTTTGTCCTCTGTGCGGTCGCGGCTTTCAATGCCGAGGTCGAAATATTTAATATCAACATCAAGGTAAGGGAGAACGAGTTTATCTTTGATAAACTTCCAGATAATGCGGGTCATTTCGTCGCCATCCAGTTCGACGACGGGGTTTGCCACCGTAATTTTTTTCATAACACAAACCTGTAAGGAGAAGTGGAAAAGTGAAGGAAGCCAATCATCACAAAAAGTGCAATGACAGCGTTGAAAGGTACTAAAATACACAATTCCGCGCCACTGCAAAGTTTTAGCCAGTGCCAATAAAAAGTTTTTTTTTCGTATCAGTGATTTTTAACAATATCGTTCCTTATGCTTTCGTCTATTAGCCCGAAATTCAATGCGTAGCAAGCCTCAAGATGCTTGCGTTTTATTCATTATTTTTTGAAAGAGTGTACACAATGGCAAAAGTTCCCATTACAGTTGCGCATGGCGACGGCATTGGTCCCGAAATTATGGATGCCACACTGCGTATTATCACCGAAGCCGGCGCTGAGTTAGCCGTCGAAACAATCGAAATCGGTGAAAAGGTCTATTTACGCGGCAACGCAGCCGGCATTGAACCGCAATCGTGGGAATCGCTCACACGCACAAAGGTTTTCCTCAAAGCCCCCATTACTACCCCGCAAGGCGGCGGTTTCAAGAGTTTGAACGTTACGACGCGCAAAGTGCTGGGCTTATATGCGAATGTGCGCCCGTGTATCGCCTACGCACCCTACGTCCGCACAAAGCATCCGGGTATGGATGTTGTGATTGTGCGCGAGAATGAGGAAGATTTATATGCCGGTATCGAACACCGCCAAACAGCTGATGTCTATCAGTGCTTGAAACTCATTACCCGCCCCGGTACCGAGAAGATTATCCGCTACGCTTTTGAGTATGCCCGTGCTAATGGTCGCAAGAAAGTAACGTGCTTTGCCAAAGACAATATTATGAAAATGACCGATGGCATTTTTCATAAAATCTTCGATGAAATTGGTGCAGAATACGATGATTTGGAAAAGGAAATGTGGATTGTGGATATTGGTGCAGCAAAACTTGCCGATACACCGCAAGTATTCGATGTGATTGTCATGCCGAATCTTTATGGCGATATTCTCTCCGACGTAGCGGCACAGATTGCAGGTTCTGTCGGACTTGCAGGCTCGTCCAATATCGGCGACCATTGCGCAATGTTCGAGGCGATTCACGGTTCGGCACCGCGCCGCGCCGGACAAAATCTTGCGAATCCGTCCGGCTTACTGTTGGGATCGGTGCTGATGCTGGGGCATATTGGGCAAGGTGAAATTGCTGCCCGCGTCCACAACGCTTGGCTCACAACGCTGGAGCAAGGCATTCACACCTACGATATTTTCCAAGAAGGCACAAGTAAACAAAAAGTTGGTACAAAAGAGTTTGCCGATGCAGTTATCAAAAATCTCGGCAAGATGCCGAATGAACTCAAAGCCGTTGATTATAGCAAAGCAAAGGCAATGACGCTCACGCCACCATCAGCACCGAAAAAGCTGAAAAAAGAGTTGGTTGGCGTGGATATGTTCTTGGATTGGTCAAATGGCAAACCAGCAGACTTGGGCGCAATTTTGACCCCAATCACCTCAGGAAACCTGAAACTCAGCGTTATCAGCAATCGCGGCGTGAAAGTATTTCCAGGCGGCATGACCGAGACGTTCTGCGTTGACCACTGGCGCTGCCGCTTCTTGGGCGAAGGCGGAGCGATTAGTCACGATCAAATTGTCGAACTCATGCAAAAACTGGTCGCTGCTGGATTGGACGTGATTAAGACCGAAAATCTTTGCACGTTTGATGGTGAAAATGGCTTCTCGGCTGTACAAGGAGCATAAATACTGGCGAAAAAAGACCCGCAGAGTATCAATGAGAAAATTAAGGCGTAGTCCATCGTGAAGATTGGGCTACGCCTTTTTGCTGGATATACTTTGTTATTTCTTTGCAACATTGCTCTCTATCCATTGTACGAGTTCCTCAGCCTCCGCGATTGACCATGAATGCGGATGTCGCCTGTTTTTCTCTCGTTTACGAAAGCCTTTGCCTTCAGTCAATATCAGCGTTGCATTGGTACTTCCCAAACTATGCAAATCCGCTATCATAGCGGATTGGTCGAGGATATTAGTTTGAAAATCATGGTCTGCATCGCGCTCACGCCAATAGCGATAATCGGGTTCGTGGTATAATCGTAGCGGCAAGCCCACAAGGGAACGAATATTGGCAAGAGTTGTATCATTCCGAATGTACGGGGAAGCGTCTCGGAATGCAGGGTTGGTGTAAATTCCCCTGCCACCAAATGCTTGTGCTAAGGCTGTCGTAATGTACAAAGATTCATTTTTTTGCACATCCTTGATTCTATCCAAATGCAAGCGTTGAACAGCTTTTGCGGCATTTTGGGTAAAACGCTCAAAGTCAAGTGGCGGGTCAATGGCAAAAAGAGCATTGGGGCGCAGCATAGATGCGCCTCGGAAGGCACGCTCTGTGTACAAAATCACCCCAGAGCCGCCGAGCGAAAACCCACCCAAAACCAACGGCTTTTCCTGTAAGCGGTATTTTTCCGTCATTGTTTGCAAAACCCGCTCCAACGCTTGCTGCGAGGCAGAATCAAGATATAGCGTTGACCAGTCGCCTAATTGCGGAATGATAGTCAAAAAGCCTTTTTTCGCCGCAGCGCTTGGAATATCCGTCTCTTCTTCGGTCTCCACCGGATGGCTTGTACCAAAACCTGACAGCAGCACGATAGCGCCACGAATCTCGCCCTTGGGAACAAAGCACAGAGCGCACTGTTGCGTCGTATCGCCAGGAATGATTGTGAGAAATTCTCTGGTAAATGGTGCTTCGGATGGGGGAAATGTTTTTACGCAAGCATTCAAACTTATGAGCAGCAAAGCCGCATAAATACTGACGAGTATCGTTTTTTGGGCAGTGGTATAAAAATACATAGTTTTATGTGTACTTACAGAAAAAAAATCATCATCTGAACCTACGCGAAGCATTACGGCGAAACTTTTGTCAACAAACTTAGTTATTTCTCCGTGCTTATGTCGTGTAAGCCACGTAGTATCTCAATTATCGGTGCATTTTGGACGGTTAATGCAGGAAATGTGGCGCTGGATTTACTTCGGACGACGTTGGGAAAAGGATTTTTGCGATAGACACCTGTAAATACGTCAATGTGGTTGCCTTTGATGGCTCCGCCAATATCGCCGGCGAAAAAGTATCCGTCATGAAGAACTTTTTTGCCCGATGGAAGTTCGATTTCCACCCCCCGTGCAGCAGGTACGTACACTACCGAACCGATGGGGTAAAACGTCGTATCAACGGCAATCGTGCGGAACGGCACTAGTATCAGCCCTTTCACGCCATCGCCAAATTCGCCTCGTGCGTAGGTATAGCGTGTCCGTCCGATAGCTTCGGGCTTGATAAGCGGACTTTTGAAATACTTCGAGCAATCTACTTGCAAATCTTTACCGCGTCCGGCGTAGTTGTAGGTGCGCATTTTCCCCGAAGAATCTTTCACTTGAATGGTTCCCTCCACACCGCCAAAACACCAATCCGATTCGCTCAAATTCACACCAAAGCTGTTGCCATTCATATCCAAAAGCGCATGACCATTGGCGTTGGTGGCTTCGGCATAATGCACGTAGTATTGCGTTGCCCAAAGTTGGCGCTCGGTAGCGTTTTGTGCCGAAGCATTTTGAGCGGCATTTTGTGGCGCATATTCCGGCAAACCAAAAGCATATTCTGAGAGAGAAGAACGATTCGGTGTCATCCCGGATTGGGCTGTGGCACAGGAATGGAGCAATATAGCGCTTAAAGAAAGAGATAGGATGTTGAGAAGACGCATTGTAGAAATAGCATTGATTGTTGAATATTGAGTTTGCGTAATTTTTTATCACATTTTTTTGCCGCGCCAAAAACGTGCCGCCGTTGAAACTATTATTACCGCAAAACTTGCAATAGCTTCGAGGCACGCTCACTGCCAGCTTGAACCACAACACTGTACGAACCATTGGGTAAGGTGCGAAAATCTTGCTCAATATCGTGCGTACCAGCAGAAATCTGACCGAGTGAGCGTTGAAGTACGAGGCGACCAAGAGCATCAAGAATAGAAATTTCTGTCTGGGCTGCTACTCGAAGGTCAATGGTCAATCGTGTGCGGTCACCGACGGGGTGAGGAGCAAAAGAGATGTGAAGAGTAGAAGGTTGAGGTGCTGGTGTGCGAACAGAAACCGTCGTGATGTTTGCTTTGTACACCCCGCCGCCAAATGTTCCGGCAAAGATCGTGTTGCCGCTCACAGCGAGTGACAAGACTGCTGTACCCGTTAGTCCGCTATTCATTTGTTGCCACGAGTTTCCGTTATCAGTAGAGCGAAAGACTCCACCGCGAAATGTCCGATCAGATATCCCGTCAAATGTCCCAGCAAAAAGCGT
>JAAFHM010000140.1 GCA_013298375.1 Ignavibacteria bacterium
CCGTCCAATTTATTTGTCAATCCTGCCAAAAATTATCACCCAAAAATACCCCCGAAATACCATCAATCCTAGCTTCCTGACATCACAATATTTTTTACATTTTTTTTGATATTTTTGAGATTATTACGCGAAAATGCAGAAAATGGCATAAAACCTCGCCCTCTCGGAATACAATACGATGCAAACCTAGGTTTTATCAGCACTGTCATCGCCTTAAATCGCAAAAAAAGCCCGAATATTTGCTTCCAATATCCGGGCTTCTTGCAAAAATCCTCTTTCTGAGCTTACGAGCATCCACTGGTTGTACCGCAATCATCACAAACAGTACATGAACCATTGCGCTTTACACGCATAGAGCCACAGTTGGAGCATTGCTCCCCCGTGTAACCCTTCGCCTTTGCCTCGACTACACGCGCCGTCCGTCCATGACCGTTGCTTGCCCCGCCACCATTGCTAAAAGCAACTTCCGCGAGCGCCGATTCAGGCATAATCGTCGTAGCGATGCTTGATGCAGGGTTGCCAAGTTCCGGCGAGGCAGTTTTATTGCTCACTGGCGGCTCATCTACCGCCTTGACGTGGACAAAATCATTACGCTTCAGGTAATCATAACCAACAGAACGGAACACGTAATCCAGAATGGACGTGGCGTTTTTGATTGCTTCATGCCCTTCTACAAAGCCCGCAGGTTCAAAGCGCGTAAAGGTGAAGGTTTCGACCAATTCTTCAAGCGGCATACCGTATTGAAGGGACTTCGAGGCGAGTACGGCAAAACAATTCAGCAGCCCCTTGAAGGAAGCGCCTTCCTTGTACATATCAATAAAAATCTCGCCAAGCGAACCGTCCTCAAACTCACCCGTGCGCAAGAACACTTTGTGTCCGCCAACATAACCTTCGCGGATATGCCCAGTACGCTTTTTCGGCAAACGGCGGCGCTGGGCGCGGTGATAGACCTTTTCAACGATTTGCATTTGGACTTCTTTGGGTCCTTTCGTTTCGTCGAGGGTTTCTTCATCACCAAGCATCAAGACTTCATCAAGGTCGCTTGCAGACGTGCTGTTGAGCGGTTGCGAGAGTTTTGAGCCATCGCGGTAGAGTGCATTCGCCTTTACGCCAAGTTTCCACGACTCCATATAAACACCAGCAACGTCGTCCACGCTCGCTTCGGCAGGCATATTCACTGTTTTGGAAATTGCGCCCGAAATAAACGGCTGGACGGCAGCCATCATGCGCACGTGCGCCATGTAAGCGATGTAACGCTGTCCTTTTGAACCACATTTATTTGCGCAGTCAAAAACAGGTAAATGCTCATCTTTCAGATGTGGAGCGCCTTCGACAGTCATTGTGCCGCAGATGTATTCATTTGCTTCTTCTATTTGCTGCTTGGTAAAACCAAGCGCTTCCAGCATATTGAAGCTAAAATCATTTAACTGCTCTTCGGTGAAATTCAGCACTGTTTTGCAGAAATCATCGCCTAGCGACCATTTATTGAAAGCAAATTTTATGTCAAATACCGCATCAAGCTGCTTCTCAATAGCATCCAGGGCATCAGGCGTGAAGCCCTTTTCTTTCAGCGATTGACGATTAATATGCGGGCAGCCTCGGAGTGTACCGTGTCCTTTGCAGTATTTCTCAATTTCCTCTATTTGCGCCGCCGAATAGCCAAGACGCGAAAGAGCAATTTGTACGGACTGATTAACAATCTTGAAATAGCCGCCGCCTGCAAGTTTTTTGAACTTCACAATAGCAAAATCCGGCTCTACGCCTGTCGTGTCGCAGTCCATGACTAAGCCAATCGTCCCGGTGGGCGCAATGACTGTTGTTTGGGCATTACGATAACCGTATTTTTCGCCCATTTCCACAACTCTATCCCAAGCGTCACGAGCAGCAGCCATGAGGTTTGGCGGGCAAAGTTCGTGGTTAATACCGATTGGCTTTACACTCAAGCCTTCGTATTGATTTTCCGCCATGTTGTAAGCGGCGCGGCGGTGATTACGCATAACGCGGAGCATCGCATCGCGATTTGGCTCATAGCCCGGAAATGCACCCTGTTCCTTCGCAATTTCAGCAGATGTTGCGTAGGCTTCGCCCGTCATCAAAGCAGAGATAGCACCAGCTATAGCCAAGCCCTTCGGTGAGTCGTAGGGAACGCCTTGCGTCATCAAAATTGTTCCAAGATTAGCGTACCCAAGCCCCAAGGTGCGGAATTTGTAACTCAATTCAGCAATGGTCTTTGAGGGAAATTGTGCCATTAACACGGAAATTTCCAAGATTGTCGTCCAAATACGCGCTCCATGCTTGAAATCATCAACTTTGAATGTGCCATCTTCCTCAACAAAATGGGCAAGATTCAGGCTCGCAAGGTTACAAGCTGTGTCGTCGAGGAACATGTACTCAGAGCAGTTATGAACCCCAATGCCATTGGCTGTAAAATGGCTTGTTTCCGGCTCCGTCAGGTCGAAGACATCATCTTCACGCAAATACGTCAGCGAGGCGATGTAATCGGTTAGAGTGTCGTTATACACGCCAATAGCAGCATTCATTTCTTGGAGTTTCACTGCTTTTTCTGTGCCTTCCATAAAGCCGATTTCGCGCTCAAAGGTGATACGCGAAGAGCGGCTAATACGAAGGCTGTGCATTTCCTCAACAGGATATTCTTTCATACCACCTTTACCGTCGGGCAGCAGAGCAGATCGCTTTCCTGCACGACGATTCTCGTATAACTTTGCCTTGATACCAAAATTGAGGAGCATTAGCTGAACTTGCTGCAAAAGATCTTGTGACGAGGAATCCAAAGCTACATACTGGCTTTTATCGCCATAATTTGCCACCGTGCCATCAGCCGTAAACAGCCCGCGTAAAAGCGCCGCCTGCTCCTCACGAACAAGCCGAAACGCCGAGTCTTTCAATAACTTCTTTGTGCTTCCTTCGTTGAGAATTGCAAAATTTTTGAAGATATCTAAAATTTTCGGACTACCAACGGCGGTGCGGCTGGTTGTTAGGGTTTCTGTCGTATTGCCTCGTTTATTGTGGTCGCCTAAATCGGGGCGCAAAGCGTTAATCGCTTCGGTTGCCCAATTCACAATATGCCGCTCGTCTTTGCTCATGGTTAAAAAAGCAACTTCACGCTGATTTCCCGCAGCATCTTGTTCATTGAGGTGCGTGATACAGCCATCTCCAACGAGTAATCCAATGAGTTGTGCAATATCCTCGGAACCCGATGTTTCCTTACCAAATGTTCCGGGAACAAGGCGAATAACATCATCTTTTGTGAGATTATACGCCGACACATCACCACGATTTTCCGTAAATACTTTGTGGTCTGCCGTTAATTCAAGACGATACCCGGATTTTGTCTTTAACTCGTATACAGGCTTGCGACCTGTTGGGAAAATATTTTCCACCCAGTGCATTTTGCCGTCTATGCTCCGAATACCACGCGACTGACCAATCAGACCGCCAATGCGCTCTAAACCTTCGTGGGTAGCGACAAATGTATTTGCAGTAACACAAGGATTAGAGCCATTGATGCGCCCATCCGCCGGACAGGTGTGCCACTCATTAATGGTCGTATCGTACTGCAATCCCGGGTCAGCAGATTTCCACGCGCTAACAGCGATTTTACGCCATAGCTCACGAGCGCGAACGGTTTTTGCAACGCCGCCAGTGGTGCGCTTAATCAGATTCCATTCTTTGTCCTCGACCACAGCCCGCATAAACTCTGCCGTTACACGCACGGTGTTATTGGAATTTTGACCGCTAACCGTATTGTACGCCTCAGATTCATAATGCGTATCAAACGTGTCAAAATCAAGCGTCGTAAAGCCTTGTTCAACAAGTGCGAGGGTACGGAAAATGTAGCTTTGTGGCACTTCCGCGACGACGGCTTTGCGTACAGCGCGGGCAAGGTTCGTATTTGTTTTCATATCTGTACCACCAGCTAAAGCAGCATCCATGATGCCTTGCAGTGCATTGGCAGTGATTTTTGAACCCGCTACTAATGCCGCTACTTTTTCTTCTTCTTTTGCTTTCCATTCGATAAATTCTTCAATATCCGGGTGGTCGGCATTCAAAATGACCATTTTTGCGGCACGGCGTGTTGTACCACCGGATTTAATTGCTCCGGCTGCACGGTCATAAATCTTCAAAAAGCTCATCAAACCTGACGAAGAGCCGCCACCGGACAGTTTTTCACCGGAAGCACGAAGGGACGAAAAGTTTGTGCCTGTGCCAGAGCCATATTTGAAGATTCGTGCCTCGCGCACAGCGAGGTCGAAAATACCGCCGTCATTGACTAAATCATCTTCGACGGACTGGATAAAACATGCGTGGGGCTGTGGGTGCGTGTAGGCATCTTCCGAAGCAACCAATTTCTTGGAATCGGGGTCAATGTAAAAATGTCCCTGCGATTTACCCGTAATGCCGTAAGCAAAATTTAACCCCGTATTAAACCATTGCGGAGAATTGGGTGCAGCCATTTGACGAAGCAGCATATATGCGCTTTCGTCATAAAATGCTTGTGCGTCATCGGGAGAGTCAAAATAGCCATATTTTTCACCCCAAAAGCGCCAACATCCAGCCAAGCGGTGAACAACCTGTTTGATAGAGCGCTCTGCGCCTGTCTTTGGCGTACCATTTTCATCAAGCAAGGGCGTACCGTCAGCGCCCATTTCTGGTACGCCGGCTTTGCGGAAATATTTCTGTGCGAGGATGTCGGTGGCGACTTGCGACCACTGCTTCGGAACTTCAATGTCAGTCATTTGGAACACTACCGAACCATCGGTATTGCGCAGCGTGGATGCGCGATAGGTGTACTCAAATAGGTCATAGACGTTTACGCCCGCTTGCGTAAAACGGCGTTGAATCTTCATGCCAAAACTCCGCTAAAATGCTACAAATATAGGGTTTATGGGGTGTGCGTTCTTTTATGCTGCACGAACAATAAACTTACGAACTTTCCCCGAAATACGCCACGCGAAAAATTTTCCACACATAGCAATTCTTGTTTCTTTTTTGCATATTTCTTTTAGCCCTGATAAACACTAGCGTTCAAAGCTACACGGACTGTGCATTTTGCTCAACGCACTGCATTTTCTATAACAATATTTACCGTGCGGCAATAGAAGCGCCCTTCGGGGGTGGTATTATCGTGGAGAAGACCTTCGCGCCCGCGCCCTTCAATGCTTGCGTCGGGGCGGTTTAGCATAGCGGCTGTGGCAGATGCACGTTGGAGAGAAAGGATTTTATTTGTTTGAGCGTTACCTGTGCGGTCAGTATAACCCGTAATCGCAATGCGAGATTCTGTGCGAATTTGCTTACGCACGACCTCCAAAATATTAGCATTTTGACCGCTTACTTCCGCTTTATTAAAATCAAAAAGCAGCAAACCAAAGGTATTCACCTCCTTGTCAGCAATTTTAGCGGCACGTTTTTTTGCAATAGAAACTATTTCGACAGGCAAACTCCCTGAAGCAACAGTATTTGCGCCACTTTCATCATTAACGCTGAGTGAATACTGCACAGGAACCGTGAGTTTAGGGGCGGTATTATTCTCCTGCGACGTATTCCATTCTATGCGGTCTAGCGGCTTTCCTGTGCCGCTTACACTTTTAAGGGTCTGAGTTGTGCGTTTCGCTTTTGTGCCGGTGCTTTGCCCGATGGTGACATTCCATGTTGTGAGATTTACCTGCGAGGTTGCATTTGTGCGAAGCCTCACCACAGGCGGAATCACCGCCCGCAACGTGTCTTGGGAAATAACCACGTCCGTCAAATCCGGCGTGGACGGGATAATTTCTACACGCTGATTTTCAGCCAATCCGTCTGGTGTCTGCTCATTGGAAAATTTTTCGGGTAATATGCGAAACTGCGTTATGATGCGGTCTTCAGCGATTCCCCAGACCGCGTGCAGATAGTCTTTCACCGCCAGCGCCCGTGCTTCGGAAAGCCGCACATCATCTTGTGCCGTTAGATGGGAGAGAATAGACCCCAAAGGCGCAGAAACACTTGCTTGCGTCGGCACACTACCGAATGGAATTGCAACTGAAGCCGTCGCACCCGTGTTGGTGCGGTTTTTAGGCAGAATAGGCGGGACAGGGGCGGCAAGGGTAAATTTTTCTTTCGATGATTTACACCCTACTAAGGTCAGTTTTGATGCGGTGTTCAGCACCATTCGACTGCCAATGATATTGAGCATATTCCGATAGACCTCGAGCGTAGATTCGGCAGAAAGAATTTTTTCAAATGGCTGTTTGGTCTCAACAATACGCCGCACCTGCTCTGGCGAAAGCCGATTGTAGCGCTTCGGCAGGGCAAAGGAATTATTATCGAAAAAGATATAGTTCAAAAGCGGGTGCATCGTCGTTGCCAGAAATTCTTCGACGCGCAAAGATTGGATCGGGTACTCGACGCTATCCTTGCGGGCAGCGTTGGGATTAGGCTTCAGCCCATAGCCTTGAATATAGGCGGAAATCGTAGAGCCGCCTGTCCCGAAAAGCTGCACCATTGCAGGGCTTCCCAAGCCATTATAGCCAATTTGTAATTGGCACGATGTTCGCCCTGCGGTGGTGGGCTTGTATCGAATGCGCAAAGACATTGTTGCTTGCGGATACAGAATATATGACGTGTCAGTTTTAATGATTTGTGCGGTATTACCTACTAAACGAAAATCCGATGTATTGGGTCCGGCAAAAGCAATGCTTGTGATGACAACGGGCTGCAAACTAACATTTTTCAACACTGCCACGAGCGTATCGCGCTGTTGTTTAATTTTTACCTCTTCAAAATCAATCGTTCGATTGGTCACAACAATAAGCGGCGAAGCACCCGCACCGATGATTGAGTATTGCAGCGTATCGGCTTGCGAAATAATGCGCATCGTTGCCGTGCGGTCGCCTGTACCAAGCGGGCGGAAACGTAACTCAAGATTACGTGAGCTTTTCGGGGGAATAATGCACGGCGCAGCCCCGGAAACGATACTGAAATCAGTTGCATTTTCACCCAAAAATGCAATATTATCAATCCGCAAAGGTGATAAATCATTGTTTTGAATAAATGCCGCCAGCACAGAATCCTTTGCTTCGCCGCGCAGTTGTCGCCCCATATTCACATCGCGGGCGGCAAATCGCGGTGCCGTAATCGTAAACGGTGCAAGGGAAACGACCTCTTGTACAGCGCTTGTATCGGGTTGCCAGACAAGCGGACGCGCTTGAAAAGCGCTACTTGCAGATACAGATGCCGTCGTATTAACGCGCCAAAAATACGCCTTACGGTCGGTGCCGACAGTCGAGGCATAGCGCCCATCGCGCGAAAACGTAATGTCGAAGACCTCTCCGGCGTGTCCGCTCATTGCGGTAATATTTTGGTCAGCGTGCGCCCTAAGCCATACTTCATCCGAAGCCCCAGCGCCACCCAAGACCTGTACCGTGCGCCCTGTCTCAATGTCCCAAATCCGTGCCGTACGGTCAGCACTCACGCTGGCAAGTGCCGAACCATCGGGCGTAAAGACAACCTTGCGCACAACACCCTGATGACCGCGTAAATTCTGCACCCACCCGCCATTTTTACCATTCCAAATTTTTATCGTACTATCGGCACTGCACGTCACAACGCGGTTTCCATCAGGAGAAAATATCCCCGCAATGACAATGCTTCTATGACCGCCGAGCCGCTCTAATGCGATCCCTTTTTTTGTATCCCAAATCCTAGCAGTCGCATCAGCACTGGTTGTGAGCAGTTTCGAGCCGTCCGGCGAAAAGGCAACACTAAAAACGACATCGTTATGAGCGGTAAGTTTGTAGAGAAGTTCACCTGTTTTCGCATCCCAAATCATCGCAAGGCTGTCTGCTCCTGCTGTTGCCACCAGCGTGCCGTCTGGCGAGAAAGCGGCATCATAGACAGGACCGTTGTGCTTGAAGGTATGAATGGTTTCGGCGTTTTCGGTGTACCAGACCTTTGCGGTACTATCCAGACTTGCCGTAACAATGCGGCTTGCGCCCGTGTTTTCCGGTGCAAATTGCAGTGCCGTAATTGCGTCGAAATGGTCATAATACACATCGGTCAAATCGCCACTTTGTGCGTCCCAAATCCTCACCGTTCCTTCAATGAAGCCCGCTACGACATACTTTCCATTCGGTGAAACAATGAGTTTTCCCGGAAGAGCCGCATTTTTTCGTTGCCCAAATTGATTGCTGAAAAAAATCTGCCCCATTGCCCCCGTGTTAATATCCCATGCCCGCGCAACACCGCCCGCACCAAGCGTCACAGCCGTTCTGCTATCAGGCAAAAAGGCTGCGCTGCTCATAAAATCCTTGAAACTTGATAATTTCGGAGCTTGAATCTGCCGGAGGCGCACCAGTGCTTGATTTGTCGGCTGCGTAGGGATGCGCCAATCCGAACGCAAGCCGCTTGTGGCGGGAATGACGGTTTGCCACGACGCACCGCGACTACGGCTAAAATCAACACTTACCGCTTCCGACGGCATGATTCCTTTCCAAACAAGCGTCGTATCGCTTCCGGCAACATAACTCTCGCCACCATTTGGCTCAATGAGAGCCAACGTGGTTTGCTGAGGTTTTTTGCCCGGAAAACCGCCCGAAGCGTAGAGTGTGCGCCCTCCGCAGATATTATCACTCATGGTAAATTTCGTGTACGCATACCCGGAGTCGGTCGGAGTAAATTTCACCGACAACACCTTGCGCTGCCCCGGTTTGAGTTGGAAATAGGTTGGCGAAATGCTGAAGCGGTCATCGGAACTTTCGATATTGCTCACGGTGAAATTGCTATTGCGGGCGCGGACAACAAGTTTGAGTTCACGAGAAGAGCGGGGTGGCACACCACCAAAGCCGATGTTTTCACTCGAAAATTCCAATGCCGTAATCGCTTTTGCCGGAATGTCGTAGGTGAGGGTCTGCGAGAGCGCCCGAGAAGGTAGGGAAAACGTCGTGTTCATGCGGCTAACGTTGCAGGCTTTCTCGCTCATCCATGCTATTTCGCACGGGCGATTGCCTAAAGCGAGTTGTAGTAAAACACGGTAAATCTGCTCGGCTTGCTGAATGCTTGTGACGTTCTCAAAGCACTCGCCACCTGTTTTGCGGGCAATATTCTTCAAAATATCCGGTGCTGACATTCCAAGCGTGATACAATAAATCGTAACACCATCGTTTTTTGCCACATCCACAATCTGTTCTTCATTGCCGCCACCAAGCCCATCGGTTAGGAAAATAATGATGCGACGGCTATTTTTGGCGTTTTGAGCGACATACAACCCGCCCGCAATCGGCTTCAAAAGCCCCATGTCGTAATCCGTACCGCCCATCGGCTTGAGCGAATTGACGGCCTTGACGAGGCGCTTGCGGTCTTGCGTAAAATCTTGATTCAGATAGTTATTGTGGTCATAACTCGTGATAGCACATTCAACATTTTCCTCTGGCATTGCCTGAATCCAAGCACGTGCGGCAGTTTGAGCAAGTGTGAGATTGGGAACACCACCGACACCTTCACTCATGGAACCGGAAACATCCAGCGTCAGCACAACGGAGAGTGATTTTACGATTCCTTGAGGCGGGCAAGTAGCACTTGTAACTATACGCGGTACACCATTTTCACGAATAGCAAAATCACGGGAAGAAAGGTCAAGAATTGGCTTCCCATCCGCATCTTGGGCAAAAAACTTTGCTCGCACAAGCGGAAAAGCCGATGCGTTGACATCGTATATCGTGAGCGATTGTGCATAGAGCGACATATTCGAAAGCCCAATGAAAACAGCACAATACGCGGCACAGCACAGGACTGTGCGCAAAAGGCAAGAAAGGAGATTCTGATGGCAAAGATAGGGCATGATACTTACTTGAGAGGTTCACTGTGACTGAGTTTAGACAACTTCATCACATTCGACGGTGTACATAATATCGGCAAATTCATCGCCAACACTCGTATTGACAATGAGTTTACCGCGCACCCGCACCACTCCGCCTTTGTACTGGGTGAGTTTACCTTTTTTCATCTGCACAAAGACGACTTCATTCACCCGAAGCGGTGGATGACAAAAACAATTCATCGGCGGGGAAGAAGCAAGGACAAATTCGTCAATATCCTCTAATTGCGTCAGCGCCGCCATAAACCCCATAATTTCAACGCTCTTACCATTAAACTCCATCACGTCCTGTGGCGGTTTTTTGCCCGGAATATACAGTCGCAAGGTGCGGAATGACAAGGTTTGATAGGTGTTCAACGCTGGAGCGAGACTCGCCGAAAGAGGGTGCAGTGCGCCGCTCACGAGTGTTGAAGCGCTTTGGCGTGTTGGGAAAGCAAAAACCATCGTTGCCATCAAAAGCAGATAGCAAGTGGCTTTGCGAAAGAATGATATGTTTTTCATGGTTGTAAAATAATGTAGGGTCGTTAACAAAAGTCTTGTGGTAATGTCCCAACAACCTCAGAATATG
>JAAFHM010000546.1 GCA_013298375.1 Ignavibacteria bacterium
ATGGAAGCTATTGGTCATATGCGCCAAATCCGCCGCCAACAGCCGAACGAAGAAAATAATTTCGGTGTCAATTCCACGCAAGCATTTCGGGATAATATCGCCAATATCCGCACAGGTATTTGGGCGGTTGGCATTGGATTGACGGCACTTTCCTTCTTGGTCGGCATCATCGGCATTATGAACATTATGTTTGTTTCGGTAACCGAGCGCACGAAGGAAATTGGCATCCGCAAGGCTCTGGGGGCGCGTCGGCGCTCAATTCTCTTTCAGTTCCTCGTGGAAGCCTCTGCCTTGTGCTTTTTGGGCGCAATCATAGCATTTGTGCTGTGTTCCGTCGTCATGTTCGGCGTTGTGCGCTTTGGTGAAGTAACCTTCCTGACTCCGTATATTCCGCCGAATTTGCTCATTATTGCAACGGTGGTTTCTATTGTCGTAGGCGTATTGGCGGGCATGATTCCTGCTATGCGGGCATCGAAACTCGATCCTGTGGATGCGCTGCGCTATGAATGATTTCCTCGAATAATGAGTTGTCCACGAATCGCACGAATTGACACGAATCTCGAAAAAGCCGTTTGATAAACGGCAAGTAACCGATTTTTTCATTTGTGAAGATTCGTGCGATTTGTGGACAATTTTCCCGATACCTGAGCAGTTGCGATAGAAGAATTTGTTCAAGGAATTTGCATGGCAATTCTATTTGCGAAAGAATCATATGCGATTATTGGAGCGGCTATGGAAGTCTATAACTCGCTTGGAACTGGCTTTTTAGAAGCTGTTTATCAAGAAGCGCTTGAAATTGAGTTTGCCCAAAGAAATATTCTTTTTGAATCTCAAAAAAGGCTTCAAATCTTGTATAAAGGGCAGCCATTAACAAAAGAGTACATTGCTGATTTTGTCTGTTTTGGGAATATCATTGTTGAGATAAAAGCTCTGAAAGGGTTATCGGGTATAGAAGATTCACAGATTCTCAATTATATGAAAGCAACTGGCTTGCGTTGCGGGATTCTCATCAACTTCGGTAATGCAAAAGAATTAGAAAGAAAACGTTTTGTTTTATAAGCCTTCCAAGATTCGTGGAAATTCGTGCGATTCGTGGAAAAAAATAGCTGATAAACTACACAAAAACTATGAAAATTTTCATCGAAAGTATTATCATGGCATTCGACGCAGTGCGAGCAAACAAGCTGCGTTCAGGGCTGACACTGCTTAGTATTGCCATCGGAATTTTTGCCATTATCGGCGCTGGAACGGCGGTTACGTCGCTCAATAACTCCGTAAATGGCGAGCTTGCTTCTTTGGGGCAGAACACCTTCCAAATCCGCCACAAGCCAAGTATTATCACGAGTAACCGAGAATCCATGCGCTATCGGAGCCGTAAGCCGATTGATTTTGCGCAGGCAAAAGATTTCAAGCGCCAGATGGAAAGTGCTGAATCTGTCAGTGTTTATGATAATGAAAGCCGCCTCATTGTCAAAGCGAATAATCTTTCCACCGACCCGACCGTGAGTGTGGAAGGAATTGATGAGGGCTATTTTATTTGCAACAATGTGGTGATTGATGAAGGGCGTGAATTTACGGCGGAAGACATTAATCTCAATCGCCCGGTTATCATTTTAGGGCGAGATGTTGCAGAGCGCTTATTTCCTGCTATTTCACCGCTTGGTCAGCAAGTCAGTGTGAAAGGGCATCGTTTTACGGTGATTGGTCTTCAGAAAAAACGAGGCTCTATTTTGGGCAGCAGTCTTGATGATTTGGTCTATGTGCCGATAACGATGTATCAAAAGTATTTTGCCGAGTATATCACGCTCACTATTTTCGTCAAAGCGCCAAGCAAAGAGGCGCTGAGTTTTGTTACCGACGAGGCAATAGGAATTATGCGCACCATACGCAATGTCAAGCCGGGCGATGACAATAATTTTGAAATCGAAACCAATGAATCGCTTGCAGCCTCATTTTCGGGTTTGACGGATTATTTGACCATCTTCGGCTTTGCCTCTGGCGCGATTGCTCTCATTGCCGCCGGTGTAGGCATTATGAATATCATGCTGGTTTCGGTCAAAGAGCGGACGCGCGAAATCGGTGTGCGCAAAGCAATCGGCGCAAAACGCTGGAACATTATGAGCCAATTTGTGATTGAGGCAATTACGCTTTGTCAGATCGGCGGTGTATTCGGCATATTCCTTGGTCTGATGGGCGGCTTGGCACTTGGCTCTGCGCTTGGTTTCCAGCAAGCCTCTGTGCCGACAACGTGGGTGGTAGGCAGCGTGGTGATTTGTACATTTTTAGGAATACTTTTTGGCAGCTATCCCGCATGGAAAGCCGCTTCGCTTGACCCGATTGAGGCGCTGCGATACGAATAAGACAGCAGCATTATAGAATGAACAACGTGTGGTTTGCTTCCAATGGCAGATTGCACGTTTTTTTTGGTAAAAATTCCTCTATGAAGTTCGAGTGAAGATAGTATTTTTGTACGGTCACTGCCTTCGACCAATAAGAAATCATCAGCTTTTATCACGTTTTTTTCTCATAACGTATGACATTGCGCCGCTTTATTCCTATTCTTGCCGCGCTCGGCGCAATCGCCTATTTACCATACATTGCTGGTGGAGGGAGTTTGATGATTGATGATTGGCTGATGATTGCGCAAGTACATTTCGACCGCAACTTTTGGCAAACTATTGGTTTTTGGAATACTGTCGGCGGCGGCGGTAATCGCCCTCTGGCATCGGTTCTCTTTGCGCTTACGCCGACGCTTTTTGGCGCAAATCCTGTACCGTATATCATACTCAATACCGCGTGTTGGATTGCGGCTATTATCCTGATAAGTCACATTGTGCGGGAATACTTCGGCACTGCGGCAGGTATCTGGTTTATGGTTTTGGGAATTGTGCCGACGATTGCCTCCTCGACGATGTTCGAGCCAATGGTGATGATTATTGGGACGGCAAGTACACTTCTCTGGGCGCTTTCGTTGTGGAATTTACAACGGTATTTGACAACAAAAAGCAGCCTCCGTCTTGTTCTGACATATATCTTCATCATCATAGGTTTGCTAATTTACGAGGTTAGCGCCCCGCTCTTGCTCATAACAGCGCTACTGCCGTTGTTGCCCATAGTGGCGCGGCATCGTTGGAATGAGCCTATTGTCTGGCGCAGCGCGGTTCGGTGGTTTTCGCCGATTGTGGGTATCGTACTAGCGTTAGCATTATATCAAAACCTCATTGTCCCGCTTTTCGGATTTGCTACCTCGCGCCTTTCTATGAGACCTCTGGGGGATATGGCGCGTTCATTCGGACGCTGGCTTTTTAGTGTTGTTGCCGATACGCCCGTTATGTTGATTTCGTCGCTGGCGCACTACGGCTGGGGGCTGTTTGCACGGTGGGAATGGTGGGCGCTTTTGCTTGCTGTTATCGCCTTGGTCATGCTTCTTCGCAATAATTCCGCCGAAAACTCTGGTTCTGACAAGACCGCCAGAGAGC
>JAAFHM010000330.1:0-3161 GCA_013298375.1 Ignavibacteria bacterium
GCCGCCGCCTGTTGTAAGCAGTTTCACGCCGACCAGCGCTGGTGCGGATGTTACCGTGACCATCAACGGTGCGAACTTTATTGATGTCACTGCGGTACGTTTTGGGAATATGGACGCAACGCGCTTTACTGTTGTGTCGCCAACGCAAATAACGGCGGTTGTCGGGACGGGCGCAAGCGGAAGCGTGAGCGTCACTTCGCAAACAGGCACAGGATCGCGGGTTGGCTTTAGCTTTGTTCCTGCGCCTACGGTCACCAATCTTACGCCGAGAACCGCCGGAGCGGGCGCAACGGTACTGATAACCGGAACGAATTTTGCCAATACTCGCAGCGTGAGTTTTGGCGGCGTTCCGGCGGCAGACTTTACTGTTGTCTCGCCGACTGAAATACGCGCTGTTTTGGGAACAGGCGCAAGCGGAAGCGTTGTTGTGACAACGCCTGGCGGCACAGGTACGTTAGCGGGATTCACCCTTATTCCGGCACCGCGCGTGAGCAGCTTTTCTCCGACAACTGCGCCAGCAGGGGCAGTGGTGACGATTGGTGGTGCGAACTTTACGGGCGTAAGCAGTGTGAGTTTTGGTGGTGTTCCAACAACGGGTTTTACGGTATTTTCACCAACACAAATTACAGCGATTGTTCCGGTAGGGGCGATTGGTGGGGCGATTTCGGTCACAACGCCGGGTGGTACGGGCAGTTTGGGCGGATTTAGCCCTATTGCACCGCCGACTATCAGCAGTTTTAGCCCGGCAAGTGCGGGCGTTGGTACAGTAGTGGTCATTACGGGGACGAACTTCACAACCACAGCAACGGTGCGCTTCGGCAACACCCTTGCCTCAAACGTAACGGTTGTTTCACCGACCCAAATACGGGCGACTGTGCCGCTTGGCACAACGGGCGGGTCGATCTCTGTCATCACCGTTGGTGGAACCGTGACGCAGAGCGGCTTTAGCCTTCTGAACGCACCTCGCATTACGGCATTCTCTCCAACCATTGGTAGTTCGGGAACAGTCGTGATTATCACGGGCGCAAACCTGACGGGTGTGCTGGCGGTGAATTTTGGCACAACCTCCGCAGCGACTTTCAGCCCACTTTCCGATACAGAAATTCGCGCTGTTGTCGGCACCGGTGCAAGCGGCAGCGTGAGTGTGACGACACCAGGCGGCACGGGGGCTTTAGCAGGATTTTCTTATCTCGGTGCGCCGACTGTGGCGGGCTTCACGCCAACGAGCGCTGGTGCGGGGCGGATTGTGACGATTATCGGAACCAGTTTCACGGGCGCACGAAGCGTGAGTTTTGGCGGCGTGGAAGCACGGCGTTTCACGGTTATTTCGCCAACACAAATCAGCGCCGAAGTGGGCAGTGGCGCGAGTGGCGATGTTGCCGTAACGACCTCTGGCGGCAGTGGCAAACTTGCGGGCTTTACGTTCCTTCCGGCACCAGTTATCACGAGTTTCAGCCCCGCAAGTGGAGCAACAGGAACGCGCGTGGTCATAATAGGCTCAAATTTGAGTGGTGCGACAAGTGTTGTGATGGGTGGAACGAGTATTCCATTTAGGGTTGATAACGCGGGGCAAATCACGGTCATTGTGCCGATAGGAGGTGTCGGTGACGGCGCTATTACGGTCAATACGGCTGGTGGTGTCGGGATTTCTAATGAAGCGTTTCGCTTCATTCCACCACCGATGATTAGTTCCGCAGGTGTTGTACAAAGCCGACAGGGAACGATTTTGCGTATTGTCGGGCAGAATTTTGTTGGTACAACAACCGTAAATATTGGTCGGATTAGTGTCCCATTTACGATTATCAATCAAAGTCAAGTAACAGCAGCAATTCCCGTTGGTACCTCGCAAAACGAAGCCGTCAGTCTTTTCACTCCTGGTGGCGTGGCGGTTTCATCGGGCGCTCCGCCACAACCCACGATCACATCTGTTACGCCATCACGTGGCATGGCAGGTACGCGGGTGCTTATCTCGGGACAAGCGCTTCGTGGCACAACGCAAGCAAGTATCGGCGGCGTTGACGTGCCATTTACCATTTTGAGTTCGGCACAAGTAGAACTGACCATTCCAAGCGCAGGTGCATCTGGTGTTATCGGATTGGTTACGCCACAAGGCGTTGTGACAACAACAACGACGTTTACGCTCATCACATCGGAGCCTTCTATTGCATCATTCTCACCAACACAAGGTGATGTTGGAACGATAGTGCGGGTGCGGGGTGAGAACTTCGGTCAGGTCAACGGGGTCTTTATTGGCGGTGTGAGTATTCCATTCCGCATTGCGAGCGCATCGGAACTTGTTTTGACGATTCCGGTCGGTGCAACAAGTGGAAATATTGTGCTGGCTTCGCCGATTGGCGTGACGATTTCATCAGGACGATTCATTTTTACCCCCGGAGGTGTCGTGCCGCCAACACCGGAGCCGATTGTCGTCGGGACGGTAAAGTGTTATCCTAATCCGGCAACCGACAATATCACAGTTGCCTACGCGCTGGACAAGCCGTACAGCGTAAAAATTCATTTGCTGGATATTCGTGGTAACACCTTGCAAACACTTGACCAAGGCAAACAGGACAAAGGCGAATACACAACGACACTCGCGATGAGTTCTTACGCCATCGGCACGTATATCATCGTTGTTCAAACACCTGCGCGGAAGATGCAAGCGTTTGTGACCGTTGTGCGGTAATTGCTGCGTGGAATTTTGAACGACCAGTACCAACTTTTCTTTGCACTATGAAACAATCTGTTCTTCATCGCTTGTGGCATTTGGTGGCTATGCGCCTCATGCTGTTGGCTGCCGTTACTGCCATGGGGCTGGTCGGTAGGCTCGAAGCACAGGACATTAGCAAAGTTGATATTAAATCCCTGGACGACCTTTCATTTGATGCGCTTTTGGATATTGATCTTATGCAGGTTGCATCGAAAAAACCCTTGTCGAAAAAAGACGTGCCGGGCGTGGTGACGCTTATCAAGCGCGAAGAAATTCAAAATTCCGGCGCACGTGATTTGACGGATGTTTTGCGTTTGGTGCCGGGGATGGAATTTGGTGGCGACGTGCAGGGCGTGATTGGGATTGGCAATCGTGGAAATTGGGCAAATGAGGGCAAGGCGTTTGTGATGGTCGATGGATTGCAGGTGAACGATTTTCTTTTTGCAACCGT
>JAAFHM010000330.1:3171-5626 GCA_013298375.1 Ignavibacteria bacterium
TGCAACCGTGCCGATAGCAAACCGCTTTCCGATAGACAACATTGAACGGATTGAGATTATACGCGGTCCCGGCTCGTCGTTTTATGGCGGTTTTGCAGAATTAACCGTTATCAACATCATCACCCGTGCGCCACAAGACCTCAACGGCATTGCGGTCTCCGGCAATTTTGGGCAGATGCAAAGCGCTTTGGGGCGTATGAACGGTAACCTGAGTTTTGGGAAAAAATTTGGTAATGTCGCAGTTGGCGTTTCGGCATTTATCGGGCAGGCAAACACCAGCGACCGCACCTATACTGGGCTGGATGGGCTTTCTTTTGCAATGGCGGAAAATCATACGGTCATGCCGTTCAATATCAACGCAACCGTGAAGGCGGGCGACTTTCAAGCACGGGTGCTGTACGACCGCTACAATACGACCATGCGCAACGGTATCGGTACGACACTTCCACAGCGCTTCAGCACGAACTTTACCTCGCTCATAGCGGATGCGCGGTATGATTGGAAAATCTCGGATAAGATTACGCTTTCACCGCGTTTGAATTACACACGGCAACAGCCTTGGAATCTTGCAGATTCGTCGGCGGTTAATCCGGCTTCACCATTCAACTTTTTGGTGATTGACAAAACCGTCGAGCGGATGTTTGGCAGTTTGGCGATTTCGGCAGATGTGTCGAAAAGCCTTTTTTTCACTCTTGGTGCAGAATATTACATTGATAACGGCACGGCATCAGAGCTTGATCCCGTTTCGTCGCTTTGGAGTGATTCGCTGGGCGAAGGAAGTCGGACGGTGCAGTACAATAACTTCGGTGTGTTTTTGCAATCGCTTATTACCACCGATATTGTCAACGTGAATGCAGGATTGCGTTTGGATAGACACAGTGCGGTTCCACTTGCGGTTGTGCCTTGGCTCGGTATAACGCGGACGTTTGGCAATTTCAACTTCAAGGCGCTTTTTGGACAGAATTTTCGTGCGCCGTCGATTGAAAATATTCGCCTGTACCCGCAAATTAAGCCAGAATTGACGACAGCATTGGAAATCGAATTGGGCTATCAGTTGCAGTATAATATGTTCATTTCCGCCAATCTTTTCGATATTTCCATACGCGACGCAATTATTTTCGGCGGTGGTGGCTATCGCAATTACGAGCGGACGCAGACGCGAGGCGTGGAGTTGGAATATTTTTTCAAAGATGCTTGGGGGAGTATAAACGTCAATTATTCGTTTTATCTCGCAAGCAACGACGGGCTTTCAGACAGTGTGCGGGCATTGAATCCGTACCGCGTTTGGAGCTATCGCACCGATGCTAGTGGCAAACCAACGCCAACGTTTGTGAATGATAATGTTCTCTTGGGCTTTGCACCGCATAAAATCACGCTCAATTCGTCGTTCAACCTTTCGCGTTGGGTCGATGGTCTAAGCATTAATCCGTCGTTCACGTATTTGAGCAGCCGTTTTGCTGTTTCGGAAGTGAAATTGTTTGAAGGCGTTCAGACCGTAAAAGAAACGAAACCTGTTGCACTTTTGAATGTTTTTGTCAACTACAAAAATGCGTTTCAGTTGCAGGGGCTTGATGTTGGCGTTGGCGTTTACGACGCTCTCGGCTCGAATTACGATTTTATTCAGCCCTATAACACGGGCAATGCAGTATTACCGGGTGCTTCGCGTGAAATTGTCGTGAAAGCCGCATACCGTCTGCGTTTTTAGTCATTGCCGGAAGGATGTTGTGATTATGTATCAACACTTTTTACCAATCATTATGAAGACCAGAACCTTCGTTGGTTTATCATTTGTACTCCCGTTATTTGTTGCGCTCAGTATCCTTTTCGGGAGCGCACCACCACTGGTAGCACAGGAAATCCCTGTGCCGGTGAATCTTCATGTGGTCTTGCTGAAAAAAGTTTTTTCTTTGAGCAAAACTCTTCAGGGCAAACAAATCAAGGTGGTGATTGTCTTTACGGATGCTTCATCGGTTGTCAAAGATGAAGCGCTTAACGGCTTTCTCGCCATTGGTATTCAGGCTTCGGCGTGTAAAATGCCGCAACTGGCACGGGAAGCAAGCGATGCGGACGTAATTTATATCGCGCCTGGCGCGTTGGCGGCACAGAAATTCTGCGAAGACAAAGGGATTCTTTCTGTGACGGGGATGCCTTCGGTGGTGGAAAGTGGCGGTGCAACAGTGGCAATTGGTATTGAAGCGGGCAAACCCAAAGTATTTATCCATCTGACTCGCACAAAATCAGAGAAACAAGAGTTTTCGTCGGATTTGTTCAAAGTGGCGAGAATCTTTCGATAAATTTTTATCGGAAAACCCGTTTGGGCGGCAGCGCTCTCGCACTCCTCAGCCGTCGGATGGGACTACCTGAGCGGGGCTATTTTTTTTCTAGGCGACATCCTCCAAAAGGCGGTCTTTGAAGCGCTGATACAAGTACGAAACCAGCAACAGCACTATGCCTA
>JAAFHM010000017.1 GCA_013298375.1 Ignavibacteria bacterium
AAGACCTAAAAAAAGCCTTAAAAAAGGCAACCGACGAGCGCTGAACGAGCGTTTTCAAAGTCAACCGCCGAAACAGTAGATTCCAAGCGGGTTCATAGTAAAAAATTCGGGTGTCTTCTTCTCCGCCAGCACGGTTTTTCGATGCTTTTAATAGCCTCAAAAGCCGCATAAAATCAAAAATCCGCTAAGAAAAACTTGGCGGATTTTTTTGTTTCTGTGCTATTTTGAACGAGCGTTTAACGAGCGTTTTCAATCCCTGTCTTTCGGTTGTAATATCCACCCCTGCTCCTCGAAAAAATCCTTGAGTGCTTTTGCCAGAGCAACGCTCTCAGAAATTGAAAGTTCTGTCCCGCGTTGTATTTTTTGGGTTACGTGCGAGTACCGCAGCCCCGCTTTTTCAGTGAGTGGCTTGACTTTCACAAGCTCCTGTAATTCGATGAGTTTTTTGAGTGTGAGCATAGTGCAGTGCGTTTACGAGGTTGATGTGTTTTTAACTTCATTGCAATATACCATTCTCTGAGGCATTATCAATAAAAATTATTCATTTGAATTATTTTTATTGATAATTTGACAAAATGTTGTATATTTGTATCATAAATAATGAAGCCGCTCAACGTCTGGACAACAAGAAGCGGCTTCAGATTCCAAAAAATCTTTTCGGAGTACAAATATGTTCACAGAACAGCAAAAACACAACGCAAATCTGCTTTTTCAAGGGATGCGCGTTCAGGATGCGGCTACAAGAGCCGAATTTGCGCAAACGGCGCTCAACAGCTTTATTCATTGCGGCGCTGAAAGTCTGCTCGAAAACCCGCTTGATATAGCTATTTTGCAACAAGCCCGCGAAATCTTGAAGAAAGTGAATACCAATGACGTATTCGACAAATTGGTGCAGCAAACAGTATAAATAAAAACAACCACGCCCCGCTCCGGCGGGGCTTTACTATAAAAGAAAAAGGTGCTAATATGATGGACATAGCAAAATGGGCAAAAGAAGCATCTGAATATTTCTACGTCAGCGATGAATCACTTGAGTATGAAATCCAGAATGCAATGGAGCAAATGCTAAATTGGCGACGATATGACCCATACAAAAACACAACACACCCGCCCAAAGAAGGCGAATATCTTGTGTTGATAAATCGTGAGATTGTAATCAATGCAAGATTTGAGAAGACCTCTTACCAAGCCTATTGGGTCACTCCCGAATGCTTTGACCTGGAAAACGCTTACATTAGCCACTGGCTTGAAATGTTGCCACTGCCCCCTCACACCACATAAACCCAAACCTTTGCCGCCGTTACAGTCAGTGTTTCGGCGGCATTGCTGCTATTAAACACACGTAGCTCTATTTGCAGTACATCCGCAAGGAACATATCAATTACTCCCTGCACAAACGCTTGCCTTGATGTTCCACGTACAACGCTTCGGAATGTATATGCGCCGTCGCCCTTGTTCGTGGCTGTGCCGTTGACGATTGCGAGAACATAGCGATCTGAGTTTGCAGACGGCGTGAACGTACATTCTGCCTCTACCCATAGCGTGTAATCATCATCTGTGGTAAGCGTAAACGGCGCTGTGCCTGTAACGAGTGTGCTATTTGCCACAGCCGTAGCCATGTTTAAGAGCGTGTACGTGTACGCCTTCGCTGACAGCGTAATAGATTGATTCCCCGTATTGGTGTAATGTGCAAGCAACGTCCGCCCACCAGAGCCAAAGCCGCCGAAAGCGCTTGCGCTTGCTGTGCCGCCTGAAACAGCGCCGCCGACAATATCACGCGGGTTTATACTATTCCGCCTGCGATTCTCTTTGTAGCCCATTAGATTGGTATGAAAATGATAGGAAGGTCTTGCGCGAAAAAGTCATTTTTCGATATGCCTTTCACTACATCCAACTCGCTCGAAATGAGATAGACTCGGCTTGTAGGAATACTTATCCACGAATCGAAGAGGTCTGATGCAATCGTATATTTCCGCCCAATATTCCGGGGGAACGGCATAGATATATCGGTGACAGGTGAACCGCTCACGATTGCGCCCGATTGCAAGCGGCAATCTGCCGAAAACTTGCGCTGCTTGTCGCTGGAAAGATTTGCTACAATCTCGTAACCAAGCAACCGTGCAAGCCCCATGTCCGTCCGCCAATAGTTGACGTATTCGTTCCATTTTTCTGCTATGCGCTCGAAGCCTTCATCGGCGTTGAAACTTGGGAAACCTAAAAATTTCGGGTATAACCACCCAAACGTTTCGGGGTTAATCACAGTATTTGCATTGAACGTGTCTTGCGCGTAGCCTGTTTCGTTCTCGAAATCACACGCCGGATGCGCTGCAATGAGTTTGTTGCTTTCCACGTAGAATATTTGCCCCTCTAGTTTGTCCGCGCCTGAAAAGTCATAGCCGCGAATGGGATTCGACGTAGTACCGTTGTCAGGGCAATACGAATATTCCCATCCCTGAAAAACGTTGTGAAAATAGGGGATAAAATTATACGTTTGGTCAACGCCTGCTCGACCCATGTCGGACGCGGTGATATTGCCGCCCGCAACGGCGGTTTCATAGCCACCAAGCGCCCCGAATTGCCGCAGCGAACTTTCCCCTAGTGCTAGTAATTCGGTGGTCAGTTCCTCAATACCATTCGGGGGCAATTCTAGCCCTGTTTTGAGCAGTTGCGGCGCAAACACCGTTTCTCTGTATAGTTCTTTTGTGCAACACTCCGATAAGTCCAAGAGAAAATCAAACATATTTTTGTATTCCATGAATTTTGAGCCAGCCGCAAACATCCCGCCAATCGGCACACTTTCGCCGCCGTCAGTGCTAGGCGGGAACACGCGCCCAACAAAATACAATTCGCTGTACGAAAGCGCCGCGCCCTGCAAACCGTTGTCAAGGTTTTGTTTGTAGAACCGTGCAAAATTCATGTACGACGTGAATCCGTTCCACGTGAAGCCCGTTTGCCGTAGCAGGTATTTCCGTATTTCGTTGAACACCGTCGAAAGCGTTGTGAAGAGCGCCGCAACGGGATATACTGCGATATTTTGGCTCAAATACGATTTGTCGTCGCCGGAAGAAAGATGCAACTCTACCCTTTTTGCGCTATTCGGGTCTTTCCAACTGGCAAGAATGGCGCTGGCAAAGTAGAAAGGCGCTTGGAGTTTGATTTGAGCGTCTATCATGCTGGCGTTTACCTGTTGCAACACATACCTATTCAGGTGCAGAAATTCAATCGTAAGCGTTTTTGTTTTGTGGTTATACTCAGAAGGCGGCTCGACGGTTTGCACGCCGGAAAATACTATCGTTGAATTTTCCGCATTGGCATTTGTCCCGCGTAATTCGTCGAATGAGGCTATATTAGGATTACCGTAATCCGTCATAACACGCAGCACATTCGAGAGGCGTATTTTCGAGACGGCAGGCGGCTTGCCAGCAACATCAATCGTGATGTACGAATCCGTGTTCGGGTCGTAAACCGTGTAGGAAGAATCCGCCGTACTGCCGAAAGAAACCTCGTACACTTGGAACGGTGAATCAAGTTTCCCACGGAGATACTGCAAAGCAGGGGTAGAGCCGAGTTCATCCATGCGAAACGTCATTTTTACGGAAGGCGTGTCAGGTAGTCCGATGGGCGTGTTTGGGAATTTCGATTGCCAGACAACTTCCGACGTAATCGCGCCTTCTGGTATCTCAACATACTGAGGGCTTGAAAGTAAAGTATCGTGCGAGGTAATTATCTCGAAACGCCAACGCCAACCGTTTTCGGCAGTAAGATTGTAGAAAAATATAGCGTTCATGCGGGTTATAGCGGTCTAATGGATTCCAGTGTTATTGTGAAGGACTCTTCGCCGCGCTCTTTGTCGAGTGACTCCGAAACGCCCGTAACCGATAGCTTTAGGGACTCAAGGAACGCTTTCGCGCCCGTTACGCCTGTACTTTCGTACCGTTCTAGCGTACATTCTTTGATGCGCAAGGGCTTGTTTGCTTTGAGGAAACTGTACAGAGCCAACTTATCCGACGTGTCAGGGAAATTCGTTTGAGGACGCACCGAAAACGGATAACACTCTACATCAAGTTTTACGGTGTAGGTGTTAATACGCCGCCCGCTTGCGAGTTTGAGCAATTCTTCCACTTGCGTTGTGAGCGGCGCTGCCAAGACGTTGACCTTGAGAGTTTGCAGCCCTGCCGCAAAGTCCCAAGTGTCCGCCGTCTCAAATTCGATGTGTTCTATGTTTGTTGCAAATGCCATCAGCCTAGCGCCGCCCTCGCTGTACGTTTACGAATTTCTTGGATGTATTTGTCGCCATTGGGGACTACCTCAATCGCTACGGATTGCTTGGACTTGAACTCTTTTCCAGCATAGCGCATTGCCTCTTCAACACCGCCCAAACGCGCTTCAAAAGCGGCTGTCTGGTTGTTGATTGCTTTCACGATACCAGCATTTTGCCCGTGTAAATCCATCGTGATTGTTTGCATAATGTTCGTGGTTTTGCCTCGTTGTGCAAATTCCAAGCCGCGTGTGGCAAGGTCTGGTTTCTTGGGTATCATTACGTTTTTCACGTAATCGTCAAGAGAGCGCCCTTTGTGGAGATGCTCGAATACGTCACGGTTTTTGAGCGTGGTTTCGTACGTATGCACAAATTCGCCCTTGTGGACGATCCCCGCTTCGTCGTCGGGTCTGCCGTCGCCCGTATAGCCGCCTTTGCGGAAGCCGAGCGCCGCCCGTGCAATCGAAATTGCGCCTTGCAAAAGACCAGTAAGCAGGGCAACCCTCGCAACAGCGGTAGCGCCGAAAGTTGCTACCGCGTCTGGTTGTGCCAGAGATATGCCTGTTATTTGAGCAATCAATATCGGCACAAGGGATTGCAGGGTGTCAAATGCTACTTTCCCCAATGCCTTCCCTACGTCACCTCCGGCAATAACAATTTGCCCGAATGTTGAAAGTGCAGCCGTACCAAGGTTTGCCAACGCCTCTGTGCCAATATCGGAGAAGCCTTTTGCCCCTGCCGTCGCTTTTGCAAACGCCGCTTGGCTACTTGCTGCAAACGTTCCTAGTACGTCGCTGCCTACGGATTTTAACTGTGCCAGAGCCGCCGCGCCGCCTGTAAACTTGCGGTCTAAATCACGCTCTTGGTCTCGGTATTTCTTGATAATCTCCAGCCGCTCTTTGCCAGTCGCCCGCGAAACGCGCAATTCCTCTTCTCGCGCCCGCCTCAGTTCTGCCTTTTGACCGTCGTAGTCGCTGCGTGAAGCGTTAAAACGCTGCGTAATAGTCGAAAGACCCGCAAAAAGCGACTCGTACACTTGCTGTTCTGCCGAAGCCCCAAGCCGCACCACGCCTGCACGTTGAATCATTTGCTGTTGGAAAAGTGCAATACGCTTTTGTGCGAACTCGTTTTCAATGTCAAGTTTTAGCTGCTCGTTTTGGCGGAATGTTGCTAGTTCTGCGTCCAAGCCCTGCAATACAGCTGTAAAACGTGTTGTCGCTTCCGGCGAAAGCGAACCAGAAGCAAGCGCCGCACGAACCCTTGCGGCTTGTTCTGCAATAGCGTTTTTCTGCTCTTCATTAGCAAGAAAGAGCGAGGTTTCCGCCGCGTATGCTTTATTCAATTCATTGATACGCGCTTGTGCTTCGCGCTCTGCAACGCTTCCCGCCTCGCTTTCGCGCAGTTTCCCAAGCGCTTCCACGTTGGCAATGTTCGCTTTTGCTTGCGCTTCTGCAATGAGTGTTGCGTTACTTCCGGCTAGTGCTAATTCGCTTTGTAGCTGCTTTTCGATTTGCAGTTTGCGTAAATCAAACTCACGTTGCCCGACGTTAAGACTAGATTGTATGCGGGCTGTCTCTATCTTTTCGTCAACTTCACGGCGTTTCTTGATTTCTTCTGTCGCTTGTTTTTCTTGCAGCAATCGAAAATTTTGCAGCACCAATGCCGCACTTTCTTCATCGGTGTTAAGTTGAACCTTAACTTTCTGCACTATTTCTGCTTCGCTCAATGATTCATCACTAAGCGTGGCAACAACATCGGAGCGGAGTTTTTCCAGTTCCTTCGTTACCGCTTGTTTGTTTGCGCCTGTGGCACGAACTAATGCCGCTTGCTTGGCGCTTAACACCTTCTGAAACGCTGGTAATCCATCAAGGTAAGCGCGTGTTTCAAGCGCGTTCTGCTCTTCTATCAACTTTTGCGATAGTGCGCCGCGTTTTTCCAGTGTCGAAACATCTTGGAAAGAGAGCTTTGTCAACTGCGATTGCAGCGCGGCAACACTAGATTTTGCCCGCTCTTCGGCTAATTTCTTGGCGTTCTCTACATCCTCTTTCAAGAAATCTAACTCAAGTTTCCGTTTTTCATTCAGATACTGCTTGTCTTTCTCAATGAGTTGCTTTTTCACGTTTGCTTGCGCGGCTGCGGATTGGTCCCCGAAACGTTGTTCCAGTTTCAATTTTTCGCGCTCAATGCGCGTTTTGTCCTCAAGTTCTGCGACGCGGCGTTTGCGGTCGTCCGCCTCAAGGATTCGTGCGCTTTCTAGCTCTTGTGCTAATACGCCTAGAGCCGCATTGCGACGGTCTTTCTCGGTCTTGAGTATGCTTGCCCTGTCGGTGCGGTTTTTCTCATTCGTGAGCGCGGTTTCATTCTTGAAAGCCTCTTTGCTTGCCTGTTGTGCTTTCTTGCGCTCTTCCGCCTCGAATACGGCACGTTGCGCCAACTGTGATTTCTGGTCGTTAAGTTGCGCTTGCAACGATGCTTTGTTCGCTGCATTTTTCTCGCTTGCCAGTTGCTTGTTTAGCGCTGCAACCTTTTCTTTCGTTGCCGTTACTTGCAACGTGTTTTGCGTAAGCCCCTTGATACCTGTCTCTGCAATGCCTTGTAGATTGCTTTGCAGCGCGGAAAAATCTTCCGCCAGTTTCTTTATATCCAACTTCAATTCTATCGGCTTGGAAAGGTTCTCTTGTGCCTTTGCAGCCGCTTCTTTTGTTTTCGTGTCAACATCTTGCTTTATTTTCTCCGTTGCCTTCTCGCTAGTCTTATTCGCTTCGTTCCACGTCTCGTTCCATTTGCCTGTGAACGATGTTTGTACCTTGCCGCCTAAATCGGTGAACGCGCCTGTAATCTTGCCAAGGTCGAGAGTTTTTACGCCTTCCAAAAACTGCGAAAACGCCGCGCCGACAGTGGAGATTACGCCCGAAATACCAGCCAATGCCGCACGAACATTCGTGATGCTACTGGTGAGAAATTGAATAACCGTCTGAAACGTTGAAACGCTCTTGGCGGCTGTTGTTGCTGCCGTACCGATTGCCGCCGTATTCGTAGATACTTGCTTGGTTGCTTCCGATGTGCCGAAAAGTGAGGTAATAAAACCGCCGATAGCGCTGCCAATCGCAGAGAATCCATCCGTTACGGGCTTAATTGCTTCCGAGACAAACTTGCCAAAAGCCGCACCAATACTGGATATTGCACCGCCAATAGCAGAGAAAATGCCGACGATATTATTAAACGCGCCTGTATAGAACGCTGCAATAAATTTGCCAACTTCACCAACAAGCAAGCCTATTTGCGTCGTGACAGGGGAAATTGCTGTGAAAAAGGATTGGAAACCAGATATGACGGCGCTAATGCCAGCGCTCACAAACGTTACAGCCTTCGCTGCGCCTGTGAACACCGCAACCAGCACCACGCCTAATATTTCCGCTTGCTTTGCCAGCGCCTTGCCAAGAAATTCGAGTAGCGGCGTGAGCGCTGTAAGAAGTCCGCCCCCGGATGTTGCAATGCTGCCGAATAGTTCCCCAAACACCTTGCCAAGCGGCTCTAATGCTTTTGTAAGCGTCCCAAATGCTTCGCTTGCTACTTTTTTAATCTGCTCGAATGATTTTTTGCCCGCTTCGGTTTGCGTGAAAAACAGCGTGAGTGCCGCACCCGCAGCCACAATGCCAAGCGTAATCGGGTTAAACGCCGCCGCGCCCAAACCAGAAAACGCCTTACTCAGCCCCGCACTTGCTTTCGCGCCAATGTCCGAAAAAGCGGACGCGAGTTTGCCTGTGTCAATCGGTATTTTGGAGAGCGCGTCGCCAAGTTTCGATTTCACGCCGTCCAGAGGCAGTTTTTCAAAGGCTGTACCAAATGCTTGCGAGGCTTTCCCGCCAAATTCCTTCGCTTTACCAACAACTTTTTCAAACGCCCCTTCTGGTACTAGCTGCGTGATACCAGCAAGCCCCGTCAGCGTCGGTGCAAGTTGATTGATTGCCCCAATAGCGCCCGTTACGCTGCTCCCGACCGCTTGGGTAATGCCAACGAACGTATCTTCAACCC
The DNA here is from genome assembly GCA_013298375.1 of Ignavibacteria bacterium. Lineage (GTDB taxonomy): Bacteria > Bacteroidota > Ignavibacteria > Kapaibacteriales > UBA4661 > PH2015. Next base: position 8,294 of record JAAFHM010000017.1, read on the forward strand.
GTGCTTTAATGCGCGAAATAACCGCTCCTGCACTCTGCATATTGATATTTGCTTGCTGCACAGCGCCCGCCGCGCCCGCAGCACCAAGTTTAACGGCATCTTCAATCTTTGTTGTAAAATCCTTGATGTTGCCCGTGTTTTCCAACAAAATTCCTGCCGCAGCGCTGTTTTCCGTTCCAAAAATCGTCATCAATGCTGCGTTCCGCTCTGCATCACTGCCGAGCTTGTTCATACCCGCTCTTATTTTCTCTAATGCCGGACCCAAGCCCTGCGTAGTCAAGATTTGCCCCAATTCTTTACTCGAAGTACCAAATTTCTTCATGGTTTCTTCTGCCGGACCAGATGCTTTCTGAATAAGCCCTAAAACGTTGCGCAATGCAATGCCCGCTTCACTGCCTTTCTTCCCGCCAACCGCCAAAACCTGCAATGCCCCTGCTGTCGCTTCTACACTAAGGTTTGCGCCCTTGGCAGCAACGCCCACTTGCAACATCGAAGCCGCAACGTCAGGTATTTCTGCCGCGCCAATCTGTGCCGACGATGCAAGAGCGTCAATAACGCGCACGGAATTTTCTGCGTCTTTGTTCGCATCGCCTGTTACCAAGCCCATTTGAAGCATGGTGTCCGTGAGCGCGTCCATTGCTTGCGCTGCGTCAATACCTCCCGCTTTGGCGAGGATATTCACACTTTCTGCCATTTTGGACAGTGCTGCGGGCGAGTCTGCTACTTGCGCACCGAATTTGGAAAGGATGCCCTGAAAACTCTTTAGCTGGTCAGACGCAGAACCGCCAAAGGTGAGTGCGAGGCTGCGCCCACGATTGCCTAAATCGGTCAGCACCTCGGCGCTTGCACCCGTTACAGCGCCCACAGCCTTGAGCGTGTCGTCAAATTCTACACCGACTTTGACCACATCACCAAGCGCCCCGGCAACTTGCTGAATACCGTTTGCAGCAAGACCGAATTTTGCAAACTTTTCACCGATGCTACTACCTTTGTTGACGTTGCCCAGCGATTTTTCGACTTGTTCCGCAGCTTGATCAAGTTTTGCGAGTTCGGCTTGGTTTTTTTTGACTTCTCCCAGCAAAGATTGGAACTCTTTCGTCCCCGCTTGCCCTGCTGCGGCAAGGGCAGCAAGAGCCTGTTTCTGCGTTGAAATAGTCGAATTAAGTTCCGTTTTTACGTCTGCAAAGCCATCGGCGAGGCTGCCAATGGCTTTTTGTGCAGCACTGGAATCAATATTGATTTTTGTGCCTTGCGATAACGCACGAAGCCCCGTTTGCGCCTTCGCAACGAGGTTATCAATAGCGCGTAAAGCGCTGTCTATCTGTGCGTTTACCTCAAAGGGTATCGCTATACCTTCAGCTATCATAATATTCCTGAATCATTTGCAGCATATTGAGGCGAAAGACCTCACTTGTGGGCAATTCTTCGTAGAATCGCTTGTATTCGGCGTAAACACCTTTTGCCAATTTCCAACACAAAAACTCGTTTTCGTAGTCTTTTTCGGCTTCCAAAAGGTCGGGAATCGGAAGTTTTTCGCGGTATGGCGTTTTACTTTTTCTTCGCTCTTTGGCGTATTCCCTGTGCTGCTCTTCCAGAACATCAAAAAGCGGGTACGTTTCACGCCAATATCTTATGCGGGCTTCTTCATCCCCGCACGTGCGAAAAAACCATCAACCACCACCGCAATTGTCGTAAAATCCTGCTCTTCAAGCCAATCGCGACTGTCAAGATACTTCCGCTCTTCCTCGCTGTTTTTCGTCGTATCGAGGATGGCAAGGAAAATGTCGAAGGTTACTTTTTCGTTGTGGTTTTGGACTTCATACGGCACTTCAGCCGTTACGCTGTCGGTAAAGGCTACTACATCGGAAAGTTTGATTTTCCCCTGCTTAACAGCCTCGTAAATATCAGCTTTAGAATTTTCACTGTCATAAATGATTACGCCTTGTTCGCCGAGTTTGTCCAGCAATTCCGTCTTTGCAGCCTCGCTTGCGGCAATATTTGGATTTGCTTGGAAGCCGCTTGCAAGGCTGCGCACGGCATGAGTAGCCTTGAGTGAGGGCGCTTTAATGTAGAGTTTTATTTCCGCGCCGTCCGGCGTGGGGAAAGATAATTGCGTGTCAATCATAATAGAGTCAACAGAAGTGGATAAAAGCCCCGCACATTAGAGAGTGCGGGGCGTGTGATTTATGGAGTGGGTGGTGGGGGAGGAGCAACAGCAAGAATAAACTTCTTGAAACTTTTTGAGTCTGCGGCAAGCAATTTTTCACCTACTGGAGCAACTACACCAATACCACCCACGCTGTTAAACACCGCTGCCGGAAGAGTAATATCAATAAGCGGTTTTTTGCTATTAAGGATTACTGTTGGCTTCGTTACGTCTGTGTCGTTTACGGTATGCGAACCTGAATCTTCTGAGAAGTTCATTACCGCCGCAAAGACAATCTGTTTGCCTACCGTGTCTGTTGTTAATCCGCCGAAACTAACGACAAGCAAATCGTAGCTTTCAGAGCCAGAAGCGCCCGCCGTTGGTGTTGGTGCCGTTGTGCCGTTCTCGTATTTGACTGCATCCGCACCAGCCGCACCGCTTTTATACAAATCAAAGAGCTTTTCAAGCATCTCTGTCTGCATATCTTGATCGAGGGTGATCTGCAAGTCCCTGCCGCCGTTTTGGAATGAGTGCTGACTGCTATATTTTTGGTTAAGCAAAATGCCGTTTGTAAGTGCCGTTACCGCCGTTCCACTAGGCTTCCCATCAGCGGCAAAGCCTTCGATTGCAGTGTGGTCGGTTTTGAGAGCGAACAAGTAAGTAAGATTACTTCCGCCTTTTGTGTTTTTAGCCATTGTAAAGCCTTTATTTTGAAACTGTTAAAAAATTATCACATTAATTGTAAATCTGTCGCCTCGGTTGTCGTCGCGCTCGGCAAAGCCGCCGTTAAATCGAATATCGCGCCGCTCGCCGCCTTCGTCAAATGTGGTTGTTTCGGTGTTTACATACTGCCTGATTCTCTGGACAATCTGCCGAATATCCAATGTTGATTTTTTTTCAACGCGGATGTACATTTTGCAGATTTCCGTAAAACCGCCCGACGTTGGTTTGCCATTTTCATAGCGGTTGTCGCGGTCGAAACCTTCCCACGAAATGTAACAAGCGGGCAGCTTTGTTGTGTTTTCCTCAAGGAACTCTTCGGGAATTTTCCCGAAGCCTGTCAGGACGTTTCCCGCAAACTCCGGCACGGATGCCATCGCAATTTCTTGAAGTTTTTCGAGTGGTGTCATTACGATTTAAGGGCTTTGAAGAGCGCATCTTGAATGCGAATCTGCTCTTGATTGTACTGTGCCGAACCCTTGCGGGATAACCCCAGAAAGCGCCGTTTTATGCGGCTTTTGCCCGCACCCGTTTCGTTGTGATACGAAGCGATTTCGCCGCTTTCTGCATTGGTAAAGGTCAAATCAAATTCTATCAGTAACTGCCCGCCGCGCCGTTGCAGACGTGCGTTTTTTGTGGTCATCGAAGAGAGCATTTGCCCTGTGAGGCGCATCCAGTTTGGCAGCTTGGTAGCAAGATTTCGCCGGGATTTACCCCGCGCCACCTTTTTTGCTGCCTTCACGAACCCGCCCTTGAGTTTTTCGTAGCCTCGACTGTACTTTTGAAAACGCCTTCCATCCACGTCAACGCCTTGTGCGGTGCGCTCAAAGATGATTTTGAGTGTTTCATCGGCGACTGCTTCCGCCGCTTGGCGGAACTTCGTGCGCGAGAGTTGCTTTACGAAAGCCTCTTCTGCCTGAGAGCGAATTTCTTTTTTCAGCGATTCGGTTACTGTATAGATTTTTTGTGCCATTGCTGTTTATCCGCGCTTGGTTTGTACAGAGCGGACGGGACTTATTGATTCGGTGCTGCGCATGGCAGCAAAGCCGCTACGCAGGTCGCCGTATAGTTTTCGGTATTCCGTAACTTTCATTGCGGCAAACGATTCCGAGCCTGACCAGTTCGTTTGGAAAATGAGGTATAATTGCAGATAACCGAGAGCCAGCGAAAGCGTTTCTGCGTTGTTAGCGGCAATCTCGTCCAGCCTTGTTGTGTCGCTCTCCGACAGCTGGCAAGCCCGCAAGATGTCGGATTTTAGGTGTGCCAGTGCGCTGGTGCGCTGCGAATCCTGTAATTGCGCATCCGTCATTTCCATTATGACCGATTGCGATTCGTTGCCAGAGCGCATGATTACAGGATTTGCTTTTAGTGCTGAAAATGCCATTGTGTTATCCTTTCTTGGTTATGTTGCCGTGTAAAGAGCGCTGCACGTTATCACGCGCCATTGCTTGACGGTTTTCACTGTCAATACGCTGTGCTGTTTCCCACGCTTCAGGAGCAGAGGGACTTGCGCCCCGTACTGCTCGTGAAATCGTGCTTGGGTGTTTCCCCAATTCTTCAGCCACTCGCGCCTGTATTCCTCGTGTGAACGTACTCATAGCGCTACTCCTTTGGCTTGGTTTCTTTGGGGCGTTCACCGTCAATCTTATAGCCATGCGAAGTGAACCAGTCGTATTGGCGTGCTGTAAGCTGCTTCGGCTCGGCTTCACCGTTGTAAAACTTTACACCGTAGCGCTCGCCGATAAAATTTTTGTTTGGGGCTTTAATTGTGTACATCTTACACGCTCCTTATGGTTGTACTTTAATGTTGCGGAAAACGCCTGCTGCCTTGGTTGACTTCAGCGCTACGGCTGTAATCATTTCCAATTCACCAGACTTGACAACGCTTGGGGTGCTCATATCGGGCAAATAAACCCGAATGAAATCATCCTGTACGCTAGGCATAACACCGTGGAAGCCATCAGTACCAATGCGTACAGCATAAACGTCGGTGATTTTTGCGGTCGTAGGAACAACGGGCAGCGAAGAACCGTTACGCTCTCCAAGGTCAATAAACGGAACACCCATGATGCGTTCTACCTGACGCTCACGACCAGATTCGATTTGGTCAATCGTAGTGGTGTAAGAAGACAGCTTTTGAGCTACCGCGCGAACACGCCCAACCATTTCACGGTTCATAAGCAGCACCATGCCGGCAGTGCTATCCATCATGGAAAGCCAGTCGTTGAACTCGAAAGCAAAGCGGTCAGCGCTTGCTGTGATTGCTGCCGTGCTGGAAAGGTCAAGCGGTGTGGATGGGACGTATTCCGTAGGTTGTCCTGCAAGAATTGCGTCCAAGCCGTCGAATTCAAGCGGGTTTGCGCCTGAATCACCGTTGATAACCAGATTGTTGAACAAAGCAATGACAGCCTTACGCTTTTGCTCTAATTGCGTTGCGATATTGGCAGCCGTGCCGGACGTGTTTACATATGCGCGGTCAATCTCAAAAGAACCGCCCAAAATCTTCAAATCAACATCAACGGGAGTTTTTGCAGCCTCCGAAGGTGTATAGCCTAAGCCATAGCCACGCACTTGCGCGTTAGATTGCTGCGTAAAGCGATAGTAGCGATATTGCCACGACGAGCCGCCTTGGGGCAGAATAGCGGTATCGTCAAAAATCAAATTGTCGAGTAACCACGACGATTTGCGGAATTCATCAATGATTGGGGCAGCGATTTTTGCTTGCATCCCAACCTGTACCTGTGCTAATGTTAGCATAGTAAGACCTCTTGTTTATGAGTGTGTTTAGGAGACTATTTCTTATTCATTGCTTCCTGTACCAATTCGGTCAGCGTTTTCGGCTTAGAATTGTCAGGAGGAACGCCATTACTCGACGCTGCCGGAGACGTCGCGCCAGGAGCGGGTGTTTGTGCGGCTTGTACCGTGCCTTGCAACTCCAAAGCGGCTTGAATCTGCTCCAAAGAAGCGTTTTCAAACTTGGGTCGGACGGTTTCGGGGAGTTTTGCCAGTTCGACCTTGCGCACAGCCTCTTCTTTTTCGGCTATGGTTTGTCGGAACTGCTTTAGCTCCTCGTTTTCCTTTGCAAGAGCCTCCGCACGTGCTTTTTCTTGCTCGTGCAGCTTTTGGTATTCGCCCTGTGCTTTGAGCCGCTCTTCTTCAGCTTTCTTGTCGGCTTCTTCGCGCTCTTTTTCCTTCAAACGACGTGCTGCGTTCTCTTTGCGGAGTTTTTCGATTTCCGCATCACGCCAATCTGGTTGTGCGGGTGTGCCACTCGCCGTGCCTGACGGAGGGTTTGCTGGTGGTGCGTCCGTACCTGACGGATTCGCTGGAGGTTCCGTACCTGACGGATCGGGTGGTGTTCCTCCTCCGGTAGCATCTACAACCATTGCCCCTGCAAAAGCAGCGACAAAGAAGCATATTACTGACCAGAGTGCGCGTAGCCGCTCTACGGCATAGCCACCAACCATTTGTTTCGTTTGCATAGTAAGACCTGAAATGATAAAATAAAAAGGGTGCAATGCCAGAATCTATCTAGCGTTACCCATCTGCTTAGGAGACTTTTTTAAGGAGACTGAACGACTTACGATGTCATCCATTGAGGCTTGCTCGCCTGCTTCACGTATTCTTGAAAATCATGCTTGAACGCTTCGTATGCGACGTTCAAATGAATACACTTGCCCGTGCTATACTCTACCACCGTCTGTGTCGGCGTATCAACGTACTCGTAAAAAGTGACTACATGGTCAAAATCAACATAGCATTTGCGCCACTCTGTGTGCTTCGGTGCGTCCATGCCTAGCTCTACGCTTTTTACGCTTTCGTCCGAATGGACAGAGACTAGATATTCTTTGCAATAGCGCATAGTTTTGAGTTAAAATTTTCAAGCACCAACAAAGCATAGCTGAACGCATAACGAATAGCAAGCTCGTGTTTAAGCGCCTTTTTGTACTTTCGCGGTAGTCGCTTTTGTCCTTCAAAATGCGCCTTGTACCATGCTGTATCAGCATCAAACATTGGGTGGTTCAGGCGCTTGGATTGTTGGTTGCGCCGCTGCGTCGGGGACTGCTTGTGCTGTTGCATTGGTAAATCCAATCTGTTTCAATAGTTCTTTACGGGTTTGAATTATAGCAATGACCTCTTCGGGAGACAGCCTCTTGTCTATGCCTGACCACTTATGAACAAAATCAATGGGGTCAAACACATAATCATTCATCTTCTTTTTGTCAAGTTCGTACTCAATATCCGGGTCAAGTAATACCTGCTCTTCTGCATAATCCACCGAAAACGTGTCTATGAGGATATTCGTAGCAGCGTCGGCATTGGAGACAACAATCACCATTTCGGCAAGGTCGCGCTCAAAGCCTCGCAGCGTCTCAATGTCGCTATAACGCTCTTCTATCAAATCGCTGCGTTCAATCACACGAGAAATACCGCTCAGGGGCGTTCCAGCCTGTTTTGCTAGTGACGATGCCGGAACCCCCTCATTACGCATGGCTGTTTCGATGCGCAATTCGGAGAACTCTTTCAAATCACCATAACGGGCTTCAGGAGAGATATACTGAAGCATTGGCTCTACCGGCACACCTTCGCCCGCCAAAACGCCGTCTTTTTGGACAACACGGCTTGGTGAAAGAGCAGGCATATCAGCGCCCATGTTGATAGCTAGTCCGATAGGGTGAGCATGATAACGCCTTGAGAGGTTAGCGTCAAACTCATCTTCATTCGATTTGATGTTCTCTTCAACGATTTCAAACATACCGCCCGCATAAAATCCGTTGGTCTTCTCTAGTCGCAGGAATATGAACGGCAATCGGCTGTATGAGTGTGATACGATGCCTATGGGCTTGCCTTTGATGTTCAGTGTGGTTACTTTTTCAGCATCCCAAACACGATAGACAATTTCATTACTAATACTGTCCAGATATATCATTTGCAGCGCTTGTGTAGCGTCATCGGCGCTGGTTGTTACACGAAATTCATCAGGTGTGTAGTTCAGCAGCTTCAATTTGCCCTGTACAAACACAGGGCGCACTGCTATAATGCCGCAGAGTTTCGCTTTACGATAGATTTCCTTGATTTCTGAATCTACATTGCCACTTGCATAAATGCCTTGCATGGCTTCGTCAATTTTGCCAAAAGAGCGCTTTGGAGCCTCGTTGTAGGCTGTGCAGAGAATTTTGAGCAACCTTCTTACACTTGTGTTAATTGGTAGTGAGCCGCGATTTGTGTTTAGGTCACTATCTGCGTCTTTTGTGTTGTAGAACGGTGCAAGATACTCGTACAAGAGCGCTCTCCGTGCTTCTACATCGCCTGGGTTCTTGCCATAGAACGCTGTCAAGGCACGATAGTAGCATAATGAATCTACTTCAGCGATATTGCTGGAAATTTCCTTGATTCCCTTCCACCGTTCGACCATTACGCCCGAAAAAGCACGGGTGTAGTATTTATCCGACTTGAAACCGCTCATAGTAGATGTAGGTTGAAACCATTTTTTGAAAAATTCAAACATTATCTGTGCCTTGTAGTGACTTCCGGACGGTCTGCCGGGAACTCGTTATAGGTAAAGTACGATAGCGCGTCCGAAGCGTGTGTGAGAAGTTTATCCTTGCTTTCGAGACCTTCGCCTGACTGTTTCCATGTTACTTTGTTCAAATCGCCAATAAGAGCCTTGCATTTCGCATCAACGAACAATCGGCGTTTGCCCTCAGCATTGCAGAACATCGCCGTTAGGGATGCAACACGGTCTTTAATTGCCTTTGTGGGTCGTGTTAATCGGCGCGGGTTGAATTGCTTCAACATATTCTCAATTATCTGGTAATCAGTAAACGAACTGTTGGATTCACGCCGTGTTCCTGCATAATCGCCTGTAACTGTCAATGTGCCTGTATATTGCTGCTCAGTGAGGTAGGTCAATAGCGCTCTACACATCTCTTCCGTGTTGGTGTTGGCAAAGACAAACTCCTTTACCACCTCAAAACGCTGCTGGCTGCCTCTCGTTTTGTCCTGTACAATTAAACAGGCAAGCGGGCTTTCTGAGTAGTTAAAGTCCCATGTAAGCCATGTTCTTGCTGTTTTGTCAAAATGGCATTCAGCGACATTATCAGGTGTAAACGAGTAATAAACCACCGCGCCACTTCGTACCAATTCGCCTAAGACCTCGCGCCGGAACTTCTTTTCGTCATAACGCTCTTTCAGCGATTCGATATAGCCTTCGGGCAAATTGTGTGCATTGTCGTAGCTCGAACCGAAAATAATTTCAACGTTTTTATCGTTCTGCATCTCTTCCAACACTTGCGGAGCATCCGGTGGAGTGCTGACAGCGAGAATCTGATACGGATAGGGTCTGTCTCGTTTCACTACTTTGCCGCGCAAACGTCCTACAAACACGTCGTATGCTTCGGGCTTCAAATCACGATATTCGTCAATGCCTACATAGTCCAATTCGGTTCCACGATGCTTGTGATAGTTGTCTGCACCGTCCAAAATCGTATAGGAACCCCATCGCCATGTCAAAACCTTTGTATTCCTATGCGTGTAGGGTTTCAAACCCCATGCAATAGGTGGACGCTTGCCGATAACATAATCACGACCTTCTTCAATGCCCATTTGATACCACACCTCTTGGAGGGCTGGGATTGTGCTATTATTGAGCGTATCGGAGACAGGTGCGGCGATTAAGCCAAGAGAGCCTTTCCCGTACCATGCCTTTTTCAGCGCCCATGAGCCAAGAACGTATGTTTTGCCCGAACCTACACCACCGATGAAAAAAGGGCTTCGTTTAAGGCTCTCCATGATGCGTCTTTGCTTCTCATGGAAGCCTTGAAATACCGTATCAAACTTTGGCTCGTGGGGTGCTAGATTCACCGCGCCTCTGCGTTCACGCTCAAGAGCAATAGCTATAAGCCTCTCATAGCTTGGGTACAATGCCTCACGTGTTATTCCGTAGTGTGCCATCTAGTCGCTCCGTTGTCATGTCACCGATGTTTTCAGTGTTGAATTGTTCGCCAATAATCCGCTTGAGACCTCGTGCAACGGCTTCCGCTTCTTGTACCTTCGGCAAAACGCTTGCGCCGCGAATGATGTAGTTTAATAGTTCTGTTAAGTCCAGATTGTTGAGTGCTTCTTTGTCTTCTTGAATGCGTTTTAAGAAGTTTGCCTCTATCGCTGTCAATACAGAGCCGTATGCTTGTGCTTGTGAAGCATGACGCTTCAGCATAGCGATATTCTCTTCTGCTTTTGTGTCGGCTTCTTTTTGCAGCCTGTCGAGCATCTTTTCAGTTGTCAAAGAATCCTTCTGCTCATCCCATGCCCTTACTCTATCCACCCACTTGAATTTTGCCGACCAACGCTTCAAAAGCGGTACACTCTTGGACAACTTTTGGGCTACCTTTGGGATACTCCTGTCGCTTCCTTCGGTCATGTACAGTTGAAACGCTTCGTATGCTTTGTCGCCTTCGCCTTCCCACCGCTCCCACAGTCTTTCGGGCTGTTTCATACGGTTGGTTGGTTACGAGTGAAACGCAAATCATCTTTCATTACGTCACCTTTGGCGCGTTTACGTTCACGGTCGGTATGTGTTGACCGTATGCGCTGTGTTTCCTCTTCAATAGGCTTGCATTGCCACATTTGCTGCAATGTGTAGTAAACAACTGAGTAACGATACGACTTGATGTTGGTCCGGCGAATGGGTGTTACGCCATGAAGGATTTTTTGCCCATCAAAGAGAACCACTGAACCGTTTGCAACTTCAAAAGCGCAATCGTATTCAGGGCATGATAAATGACCACCTTCTACGCCGTGCTTGAGAACAATCATGTTAGAAAGAACGCCTGCAAAGTTGCCTGAATCAAAATGGTACTTCAGCGCATTGTTCTTATTGACTATGCCGCTTGTGAATGGTGTTTTGCCTATCTTCCATTCCGGCAAAATCTTCTCTTGTACAAGGGCTTCGTGTTTTGCATAGATTTCGGGGAATTCTTTCGCATAGAGAGCCGTAAGCGTCTGTGCAAAGTCACATAAAACAGCGTGTTCGTCTGGTTGCTTGTACGACATCCGAGTAGCGCTGCAATAGTCCTTGCGAATCACATTGCGGGGATTGTACCCGAATATTGCGCTAGTTGTCTTTAGTCCGTTTGTACGAGTGTCACGCTCATAGTGAACAGACTGCACAGCGCTGATTAATTCGGTTAAGGGCTGTGTAAGGCGCTTGTATAGAATAATTGGTTGACCCGCTTCGTCAACGATTTTCACACCATCGGTGTACAGCGTTGCGTAATCGCTCTCTAGTGCCGTGCGTTTCTTGTATTCCGTTAGGTCAAGGTCACGCTTTTGCAGGGTTATCGTTTTCATCGCAACACTCCTCTTTGCTTGCGGTAACAATCGTCGTTGCGCATTTGGAAAGCGTCCGGCTGGTCAAGACATAATCTTTGAGCCGAAATCTTGTCGTCGCCGCGTTGATAACGATCATATAAACCGCCTTTGTTTGTTCCAATTGACGGTACATCAGCATAGTAAACCATTGACCGAGCCGTTTGCAATCCTGCTTTGTTCAATTGATATGCAAATTCCTTGTCTTCCTTGAGGTCGTATTCGGACTTATACCGAAAACCTTTTACCTTTTCGGCATTAAACAACACACATACCTCAGGTGTTTGACCAAAAGTGATGTCCTTTGCTGTCCGCTTGTTCCAACCGACGCTTTGTCGGTAATTGGTGGAGACGGCTGCCAAATTGTACATAGTCATCAAGCCCAAACACGCCTGAAGCGCCTTCTGCGCTGTCGTTTTCTCTGGCTTTACTGCTACACATTTTCCGAAACCCTTTATGTCGTCGTCCGCCATGATAAAATGCGGCGTTTTTGAGGTCTCGGCGTACTCAAGAATGAAGTTGCGCACATAGGCAATACCTTTGTCATTTTCTCCAATATTCACTAACATCTTTTCGGGATAGTGTTCTGCATATAGCGCATAGTCTTGAGGCTCAACAAAAACACTGAGATTTTGGACTTCCGACCAATCAACTATTTCAAGCGATGAACTAACACAGAACACACGGGGTGTTGACATAGTGTTTGCCCGACCTTTTGAAGGGATAAATACTGGTATATCGTTATTACTATTCATTGCTGCCCTCGTAGTACTCCAGTAGCTTCAAAAATGCTTCCGTGTGATTTGTTACGCCTTCGCGCTCCATAACCGACTCTAGCCGACTGCAAACGTTCTCAAACTGCTCAGGATTGAAATACAGCACGATTTGCCGTATGGTCCCGTTCAAATATGAGTTCGCTGTTTGCGTAAATGCGTCATGATCACGTTCAATGGGTTCATCATCAGTAATAACATTATGCTCAACATGGCGACCTAGCTCCTCAATCTCGTCATTGTTGAAAAAGTTGCTCAAGTCAAGCCCACCGTCCGCAAGCTCTTGTAAGGCTTCCACATCCCACTCCGCCAAATCTGAAGAGCGGTTATCAAACAGCGACAATTTCCGCTTCTGCTCTGCCGTAAGATTCGTGCGCTTCACCGCGATAATCTCATCGCCGTTTGCCTCAACGATACGCACATTCGTAATGCCAGCTTTCTCCGCAGCCTGCACGGTACCGTTTCCTGCAAGGATGTTGTTATCCTCGTCAATGAAGATAGACCGCGCCGCGCCTACTTCCTGCAAAGAGCGCTCTATCATGTCAAGATTGCGCTCGTTGTGCTTACGAGCGTTGCGCGGGTCTTGCGTGAGGTCTGCGATATGAAGAGCGTTCTTAGCCATTCTTCTTCCCACCCTCTTTAGCGACCGCTTTCTCCACATCCGCAGCCACATTTGCCACCATTTTTTCAAACTCCGCCTTGGCTTTCGCCTCTTCCGCAATCGCATCGTCAATCATCGCCTGCATATCCTCAATGCGTCCGGCAAATTCTTCTTCGCGGGTGGCGGCTTTCTTTTCCCAATCCTCTGCTTGCTTGCGGAGCGATTCGGCGGTATTGCGCATGGCGATTGTGCCTTGTATCCCTTGCTGTTCGCTGCCCTTTTCGACGAATGTTTTTATTTCTTCTAGTGCCTCACTAAGTTTCTGCGAGGTTACGCTTGGGAGAACATGAATCACGACCTCTTGGGTGTAGTTGTCGCAATAATCCTGCTCAATATTGAGCAGCACGTTGCCGAAAGAGTCTATCGTAGAATGTATGCGGGTTTTACCTGCTTTTCGTGCAGCGCGGTAGGCTTCAATCATGCCGACCATGCGGCGCTGGGGTTGTATCTGTGTCATTGTACTTGTATAAAATTATTGAGCAAGACTGTAATTGATTAACGCTGTTCGGATTGCATTGGCAAGTGCTTGTGTTGATGCCGCGTCTGTCGCTGCTGGGGGCAACGTCTGTTTGAATTGCGCCGCGCCGCCAAAAAATGATATTTTCGAGTTCATGTCGCCTAAAACATAAGCCCGTGTTTCTGATGCCAACGAAGGGTGTATCGCAAAGCCCGTTTCCGGTATAAGGAATATTCGATTGGCTCGTAAATACAGCTCTGGAAACTGGACGGCGAAACTACTTGGTCCTCCCATTCCGGTACTTGTTATCCCAAGATAGCCACCCGACGTGCGAATATTAACGCCGAAAGTGCTGCTAAGAACGGGATTGACCTCAAGAATATTCGTACTTTCCCAGCCTGTGCCGTTGTGCCGCATGGTGTTGTTGATTGAACCGCTCGGCAGCCCACCCGACGCATTGATAGTAATATCCGCAGTATTCGCGCTTGGCGCAGAACCATTCAGTGTTACGCCCGTTCCCGCACGAAGGCGGAAAATACGGGTATTCGATGACACCATACTTGCGCCCGGGTCGCCCGGATTGGCAAAACTCGATACCGATATGCCAAGTAATGGCAGCAAGTCCACAGTTTGCGAGCTTTGCGAGGTCATTATCCCGCCGCTATGCGCCGTCGAGGGCAACGTCAAGATTCCGGTGCTGTAATTCACCGATGGCGTAAACGAGCCACTAAAACCCAGCGGCGTAATAACCACACTTCCTATAGTCGGCGAAACCGACAGCACAGAACTCATACCCGATGTGACGCTTGTCACCGCGCCGCCTCCACTTACACTTGGCGTAGCCCACTGCCCGTTGCCATTCAAAAACTGCGTGGAAATTCCGCTCCAAGCGGGCATAGCTCCGGCATTTGCCAGCGAAGCCATCGCCAGCGAGACGGAGTTACTCGTCACACTCAGACCATTTCCCGAAAAGCCCGTCAGAGAGCCGCCGCCGCCTGTTGCATTGAATTGGAATATCCCACCGCCAAGATTGACAATGTTCATATTCGTTCCGTTAATCGCCTGTATTGCCCCCGTCGCTCCGTTGAAAGAACTTACGCCCGCAGAACCGCCGCCGATAAAAATTTCCACACCAACCCCGTTGGTAACGCTTGTTACACCGGGACCTTTGAAGTTGAGAATAAACGCCATCGGATTAACGGTAATATCCTCTTTTCTCACTTCGACGCTTGCCGCCGCTGTTCCCGACAAATCGTAGGTAACGCTGCCGATAGCGCTAGTGATACCGCCAATGCTCGTTTGCGTTGGCAAGGTTAATTGCCGCGTCGTACTGTTCCACGACGGGGAAATTGCCCCTGTGAAACCAAGCGGCGTAACAACCACGTTCCCCGTGTTCGGTGCAACCTGCAAAACGCTCGGCAAGCCGCTTGAGACTTGGGAAACTGCTCCACCGCCAC
>JAAFHM010000489.1 GCA_013298375.1 Ignavibacteria bacterium
AGCCGTTCATCGTGCGCGAGTTCAAACACTTGAAACCTGAATTTGCCATCGTGAATCCGAAGCGGCTCTACAAACGGGACGAAATTTATTTGGCAACGCCCGACCGTTTGCTTTGTATCAGTGATGCCGCACCTCACGCAGTATTGGAAATCAAAAATTGTGAGTATTGGTCGAGAGAAAAGCGCACGATGGCAGCGTATCAAGTGCAGTGGTACTTGTTTGTGCTGGGGTTGAAGTTTGGCTATGTGTGTGCGATGGAAAAGGGCTGGAAGCTGCACGTGCAGCCAATCGTGCGAGATGAAGAATTGATTGAACGGATGCGTGATACGGCGCAGATGTTTTGGGAGAAAATAGGCGAAAAAGTAGAAGGACTGGAGAAAGTTTAGGACGCGAAAAGGACGAAAACAAAAACGGCTTCAAACTTTTGAGGTTTGAAGCCGTTTTCAACACGAGGGTTGTACAGAAGGTGGGTGCAATATCCACTTTCCATACCCCTTGCAAAGGCTCATTAAACCTGTATTCTAAAATTTTTGAATTTCCCAACAATGCCAAAAACTTGCCAGAGTTTAGGTATTGATTAGGTATCGGGATTGAGTCAGAATCGTTTTCATTTCGCTGATTTCGAGTGCCTGAATGTAATGCTCCGTTTGTACTTTTG
Source organism: Ignavibacteria bacterium (assembly GCA_013298375.1). Taxonomy (GTDB): domain Bacteria; phylum Bacteroidota; class Ignavibacteria; order Kapaibacteriales; family UBA4661; genus PH2015. The sequence continues at coordinate 659 of JAAFHM010000489.1, forward strand.
TTGTGTGTCCAACAATAGCCGCAATCACATCGGCGGGCAATCGCTCTTGTTTTATCCAATAGTTTTCTCGCATCTTTCGGATGCTATGAAAATTTCGACCATTGCCCGGAATTTCCAACGCTTCGAGTGCCTGACGCACCCACAGTTCCAGCTTCGCGTATGCCGTCCACACAAATAACTTGCCATGATTTGCCTCACGGTACGCTTCACACTCCCGCAAGACTTCTTGAACATCGGGGAATGGTTCAAGCGGAAACTTTCTATCACGCCCGCCCTTACCATGAATCAAAATGTAGTCGTCCGTAATATCCGACCAGTAAATTCCCAATGCTTCGTTAATCCGAATCGCTGTTGTGCCAATAAATTTTAGCAGCAACACAAATTGCTTCTTGTCTTTGTTGGTATCAGAACGAGCTTTGAGTGATGGCGGCATTGCTTCAAAATATGCCACAATCCTTTGAAATTCTTCCAATGTAAACGGCTTTACATCTGCTTTTACTTTTTTCGGATACATGGATTTCTTCACCGGATTCCGCGCACAAAAATTTTCTTCGACACAAAAATCAAAGAACTGCTGCATACACGCGATGTGCTGGCGTTTTGTGTTCGGATGCAAGGTAGATTCTGTCAGTTGCTCAACCATGTAGTTCCGAATTTCATCCGTCAGCGTCAGCACAACATTTGTTGGTAAGAGTAAATCCACCGCCTGTTTCCAGTTGTAGAGATAACTTTTTGAGTGCGTCGGAAATGTTTGCTTCGCAAAAACTTCAAATGCACTGTTCGTGGTGTGCTGTTTCGGTTTTTCAATCGGTTCATTCTCTTCAACAATCGGCGTTGGGTTCAAATACTCTTGGATTCGCTTTTCCAATGCTTGCAGCCCAGATTTTTTATTTTTCTCATGCCAAACCAAGCCCGTTGTTCTGCGAACACCGCCAACTTCGGTGTACACAATACCCTTATGGTTCAAACAAAAACCAATGCGATACAACGGATGCGTCCATCTATCTTCACGGCGTGGGCGGGGCATAAATCCTTGTCTCCATTACTTGTACTGTGAAATACGTTTGCCACATGAATCGGCAAAAAATAAAACTGGTTCGTTCTGCTCCATCATCAAACCCGCACGAATTGTACCGCGTTCATCACGAACCACAAACCGCGCTGCTTCTACCACTTCCGACACATCCTCACCCGTGAGCATTGCGAGTGTGAACGATGTGAGGATGAGCAACCACCCGACCAATACCGCTAAACCTCGTTTGCGTTCGGTCTCTGGAATAATGCGGACATCTGCAATGACAATCGAAACCACAACCGCATTAGCGTCGGGGCTTTCGACGTTTGTAGGAAGCCAGCTTGGTAGCAATCGCCGCAATATCCTCAACCACGCTTTCGACTTTAAGAAAATCCTTCAGTTTTTCAGGCGTATCAATGCCCGCATCTTTCAGAATCTTCATCATTTCCACGTCCGGTGTGGGGTGTTCGCCAGTTTTGAGCCACTGAATATCGCAGCCCGCATCTTGCAAAGCCATGTACAAGTTCTCAATGTTCAATTCACCCGACAAATACTTATTCACGTTCTGCGGAGCAATACCTGTGCGCCGTGCAAACTCCGCTTTAGTCCAGCGTTGTTCCTCAAACACCCAGTGTTGAAGCCGCGCAAGTATTTCTTCACGATTATCCATAAGTATTTTATGCTAATTTTATTGCTTTGTATTCTAATTTTATTATATTTGTGTCGTACTATTACTGTAACATAATAAAAGTATGACAAAAGAACAATGCAAAATCTACATTTATCTCAAATCCAACTCAGGCACGGCACGATAAAAAAGGTTGCCGAGCGGCTTGGCATCAAGTACCAGACTGCCCAGCAGCGTATTTCGCGGCGCGAATTGGAAGCAATGAAAATTGCTGCCGAGATTGAGCGTGAGATACAAGAACAAGAAGCGGAGATTGCAAAAGTGTTTGGTATCAATGGCACACCACGTGCGTAAAGGTGTGCAACTGTGAGCAAACTCTACACCATACCGCAACTCGCTCGCACACTCGGCGTTGGCTACAAAGTGGTGTACTCCTTGCGCTCACGCGGTTTGCTCACGCCGTTTCAGCACAACGGTTCGCGGGAGTATTTCCGCATGGAAGACTATGAACGTGCCGCGCTGTTTTCCCGCGAAGAAGCTGCCAGGTCGCATAGCCCCGCACAACGGCAAGCCCGACCAATTCACGTAAGCAAAGACTTTCACAGTATTTTTCGGCAATTTTTTGAGCAAGTATGAACGGAGCAGAATGGTTCAAACACGATGCGGATATGTCCGCCGATGAAAAGGTGATTTATCTCGAATCGCAGTTTGGACTTGTGGGCTATGCACTGTTCAACAAAATGCTGGAAGTATTGTCTCGCGCAACCGACAATCGTATTCAATGGAATGAGTTCCAATGCGGTGTGTATGCTCGGAAGTTCGGTTGCGAACGTGCGATGTTTCAATCCTTCATCGAAGAGGCAACGCGCCCCGAAGTGGCGGCGTTTCTGCTTCATGACGGCTGGCTTTTTAGCAATGGTTTAATCAAACGCCTCGCACCGATGTACGAAAAGCGGGCGCGGAACGCGGAAAAGGTTCGCAAGTATCGCCAAAGCAAAAAGAGCAAGGTGCAAGGTAGCGAGGTACATAACGACGATGTAACGGTTACATCCGACCTTGTTCCCGTTACGCATCCAGCACATTCGCCAAACGACACCACTACAAACCAGCAGAGTAGAGAAGAGTACAGTAGAGAAGAGGAGAGTAGAAAAACCCACCCACCCACCCCCGCAAACACGGTCGAAATGCCAGAGGCTTTGAAGGCATTGAAGGGTTTTGCTCAGGAATGGGAAAAGTGGGAAAACGCACGAAAACCAAGTGCTGGCGCGGCGCGGGCGCAGTTGGAAACGCTTCAGGAACATTTCGCCAACGGCTACGACCCGCGTAAAATCGTGAAATTCAGCGTGGAAGCAGACTTCCGCGCTCTTGCGCGTCCGACCGATGATATGAAATTTCCGGCACGAGCTTTCAGTCCGAGCAATCAGCAACAACGCCATTATGTTGCGGTGGAAATGCCGCAAGGCGGCGTGAATCCTGCCATCAGACTGGATTCGTTGGATTTCAGCCGCGCCGAACATCTCCGCGAGAAAGCACTTTTGACGTATGACGAATACCAACTATTGAA